>JAUNAK010000030.1 GCA_030527665.1 Eubacteriales bacterium | reverse complement strand
TAATAAGCAATACAGTAAAAAGCAGGGAATCGATCCTGTCCAATCTGTCCGCTGAAGGCTCGACAGTTGGAGAAGGATTCGATTCCCTGCTTTTTATTATTCTTTATATATCATCCTTGATCTGCTCTTTTAACGGAAGTTTATCAAAAGGAACGAGGAAATGGTGCGTCTGCGCCAGATCATTTCTCTGCTCTGCATAACAGTATCCGATGCTACGTATGTATGCATTCCAGCGTTTATGCTCCATAATACGAATATTTTTCTTTTCCTCTTCGGTTCTCTGCTCTGCCGGTTTGTCTGTACCGGGAATTCCGCATTCTTTTCTTGCTTTTCTATGAATTGCCGATGCAAGCGAGGAACGGTAATTATACTCATATCTCCAGAACATTCTTTCCTGTTTCAGACGGTCATCCGCATCATTCAGATCACAATAGCGAAGATGCAGATCCATAGCCTCTTTTTCCAGTCTGGAGTGCAGAATACTGTCCTCATTATAAATAGATTCATCGCTTCCCATAAAACTGATCTCATAATACTGATTTTTCCAGTTGTGCAGATCCTGCAGCAGCCGGTTTTTATCGGAATCTCTTACGACAGCTGCGATCATCGGTTTCTGCCCAAGCCTCAGCAGCTCCCGGCGAACGGCTTCTGCCATTTCAATCGTACAGGCATCCTTGCCCATATCGATATATACGATCGTCGGATCCGATTCTGCCGCCTGTTTTGCAGCCAGCTCCGATGTCAGGGACTTAAGCAAATGAAGCGAGATTTTGTATTCTGCCTCTCCGCCTTCTATAAAGGTACCATTGTACCGATCATCCAGCAGCTCCGGACATTGTCCGTACAGTGCATCCAGTGTATTCTGTTCAGCATCATATCCGCTGATCTGTATAGAATATCCCGGCATCTGTCCATACCAGCTCAGGTTTTTAACCAGTTCACGTCCAACCTTTCCGAGTCCGATCACGGCACATCGAATGCTGCCGTTCATATCCGCACCGGCAAATACTTCATGCCCGTTTTCATACAGATAACGCATAACAAATGCATTGGCCGCATCGACCCTATGGATGACCATATCCATCTGCTCTGTATCCATAGAGCTTACCAGCAGTTCGCTCTCCTTGCTGTCTGCAAACATATAAAGAGTCGTATTCTTCCTCTTCCCGTATTTCTTCACCAGCTGAATCGACTGCTCAAGAACCGACTGCTCCTCTCCCATAAGAAAAAAAGTCAGCGACTTTGTTTTCGACTCTTTTTTCAGAGACAATTCGGCAATTCCCCTGGAGAACAGCAAGCCTCCAAATCCTTTGACCTCAGCAATCATTTTTTCCTGGTTTAAATCCTCGAAATCCACATTTGCAAAAAGGATCTTTCGATCGTTTTTGTTTTTTGCAAGACTCTGAGCAAGAAGAACGGATCTTTCATTAAGCTCGGAAAAAATATACTCCTCTTTGCTGCAGGAAACCAGATAACGGAACCACATTCTCAGGGTCTTGGCAAATGACAGAAGTATTCCCAGTGTCAGACACGGCGCGAGCAGAAACAATATGGCCGCCCATCCCTGGTATACAGAGAACCATCTTCCCGGCAGTTCATTTACCGCCTGAAAAAAGTTTTCATACCCGCTGTCTATCGTAAAGACACCGATCGTATTGTTGATTGAGACAAACAGTGTCTTAAAAAAACGATTCCCATTTCCCTCAAACTCCTGCCAGATGAACGGAAAATGCATAAACAGCAGTGCGACTGCTGTCGTTCCGAGGATATAATACAGACCATGTATCTTCGATCTTTTTTTCAAAACCGGATATCCTGCAGCAGCTAGAACAGCTGTTCCGATCGAACAGACAATACATATTTTCCAAAGCATCTGTTATTCCTTTCCTGATCCATATGATTGATCAATCGCATACGCACGTTCTGCAAGTTCTTCTGCAGAATATCGATGGAACCAGCCATAGATTTCTTCTGCATTGTAATTTCCCAGGTAGTACCTGTCTTCTTCCGCATCATAATACACGGCATGCCTCACGACTGCTGCAAGTCCGTGATTTTTCTCTGATACATCCAGTTCATATGCATCCCCGATTCCATCGATCAGAACCACCCGGTCCTCTCCGGCAGCATACCATACCGGTTTATAAATATTCCGCACCGGAAGATCGATCGACCAGAGAAGCTCCCCGCTGCCATCCGAAGAATACTTTTTGACAGTACCATTTTCTTCAACAGTCAGAGAAGGATCTTCCAGTCTGGCAGAAGTTTTCATCCGGGCCTTGATCTGCAGAGCCTCAGATGCATTTACGGGAACGAAGGTATCGTCACCAACAAAACTGTATCCTGCAAGATATGCCTTTCTGTTCCCCTTTGCGGGATACAGTACCCAAAAGCTCCCGGCTTCCTGCGACATCCGGGAGATACCGCCTTCAAACAACTCCACGGCTGTCCAGGCTGTCGAACCAAATTCTCCCTGATACATTTTTCCATTCTCACAAACTGCATGAAATCCCTGACCGGATACATTATATAAAAAACAGAGGGCACCATCTGCTTCCCATCGCTGCAGTACCGTACCGTTTTTCAGTTCCAACCGCAGACACTGGTTTCCTGCCGTAAGCAGAACCGATGTATCATCTGCAAGCTGACAATTGATACAGGAATCAAATGCCCCGTATTCCACAGTCTGCCGCCACTGTTGCTCTGCATTTTCCGCTGACAGCAATGCAATTTCAGCCGTATTCGCCTGCTCCATATGATAGGTATACTGATCTGCATATACAGCACGTAAGCCGTTGTCCGACACAGCCAGAATCTGACCATCCGGTGTAAACTGCAGATGATCCAGCAGACCCATACCGGGTTCCAGTATTTGAAGGGTATCCGTATCCATGCGGAGTATTCCGATTCCATCCTGACATTTCTGCCGTTCTTCTTCCTGGTACTTCCATTCTGCTTCAATCAGATCCAGCGAGAAATCATAATCGATCTCCGGATTTTTTCCCGTAATGTCAAAGGCGATCCTCTCCTCATCCGAGGATACGGTTACACTGTCACCGGCAATGGAATACGTCTCGTCATCGAATGTGATCTCCTGCATACAATCCCCTGTCCGGACAGCAAACCGACGGATCCTTTTCTTTTCCAGACTGATCAATTCCTTTTTTCCGGGAAGAAGAATCAGTTTGCTGATATCGCTTCCTTCCTGATCCCACAGAAACGTATGCTTCCCATAATCGTACACACGGATTCGATCCCTTTCAGCAAAACAAAGCAGCTGTTCCTCCGGAAGCAGCAGTTCCCTGCCGCAGTGTATGATTTGTTTTCCGCTGCCGCCGGTAATCGTTTCTATACGTTTATTGGAGGAAAGATCCCAGATATCTATGCATTCCGATGCTTTTGCAAATAAAAGCTCACGTTCCGAATCCGTAAAAGCTGCCGATTCATATCCGTTCCGGGAATCAGAACATTCATATGCTGCCGTCACCGACAGTACATTATCCTGTTCCCTGATATATGTGTGCAGGATCTGTGACAGGACGTACTGGGCATCGGTTGTCACAGGCAGATTTGCATTGCCCGCAGATACCGACTGAAGTGCCAGTTCTCTGGCCTGCAGCGGCTGTCCTTCCTGCAGCGCTTCCAACGCCAGTGCGCTTAAATATCTGGACTGGCTAAAGAGCTTTGCTTTGTTTGCCGCATTGATCTGCATATTTTTGTATGTTCCGTACCCGGCAAGTCCAAGAGCCCCTAAGAACAAAACACCGGATATCGCTGCCGCCCTTTTCAGCCGGTATTCCCGATGCCGCCGGCGCAGTTCGTCATAGGAACAGTTCAGCATGGGTGCAATCAAACGCAGCATCTCCATATCCAGCTTCTTTTTTCTGGAATTTTTGTCTTCCGCTCTCACATCAGCAGCCAGAGGCTCCACTTCGACACAGATCTCCTGTTCGTTTCCATCCGCATCGATCCTTTTTTCCTTATGAAAGCGCAGAATATCCGGAAAAGCCTCTTTCGGCTCATCGTTTACCAGAACCGTCAGCACCCGGTCATATCCGTTTTTCTCAATGAAATATGTGATTTCCTGACAGACCCAGCGGGATTCACAGGCGGCTTTCGAACAGATAACGATCAGAAACTCGGATTGATCCAATGCTTCCCGAATACTCTCCGACAGATCTGCCGAAAGAGGAAGTTCTTCCCGATCCCGAAAAATACGCCGGATCCTTTTCTTCCCGACCTGTTTCTGCAGACGCCTGGGAATATGATAATGCTCCAGCTTTTTATGAACAGCCTCTGCAACATCCTCATCCAATTCGGTATGCCGATAGCTGATAAATGCATCATATTTGTATGTTGTCATTTCCCGGTTCCTTTTTGTAGTTTTAAAGCAGCATGACGGACAGTCTCACTGCAGATTCTTCTCTCTTCCGATCCATTCGAAATAGGTACGAATCTGTTTCTCATATCCATTCTCTGTCGGATGATAAAAAGTCTCCTCTTTGATCTCATCCGGCAGATACTGCTGTTCCACATAATGCTTCGGATAATCGTGTGCGTACTGATAGCCGACACCGTGTCCCAGCTTTGCCGAACCTTTGTAATGCGCATCCTGCAGATGAACCGGCACCGATGTCTTCTGATGTTTCACTGATTCCATGGCCGCAAATACCGCATTGGTGCAGGCATTGCTCTTTGGTGCACTCGCCACATAGATGGCCGCCTGTGCAAGGATCAGCTGGGATTCCGGCATGCCGATCCGTTCCACTTCCGCTGCTGCAGACGCGGCAACGACCATAGCCATCGGGTCTGCATTTCCCACATCTTCCGAAGCACAGATCATGATCCTTCGCGCAATGAATTTCACATCTTCTCCGGCATACAGCATTTTTGCCAGATAATAGACAGCCGCATCCGGGTCCGATCCCCGCATACTCTTGATAAATGCAGAGATCGTATCATAATGCTGATCGCCGGTCTTGTCATAGCGCACCACACGTTTCTGAATACATTCGGAAGCAGCTGCCAGATCGATGTGGATCCTGCCGTCCTCCGATGGACGTGTTGTCAGAACACCCAGCTCAATGGCATTCAGTGCCGCTCTGGCGTCCCCTCCGGCAATATCCGCCAGAAACTCCTCCGCATCCGGTTCAAGTACCGCATGATAACTGCCCAGTCCCTTAACCGGATCTGTTACCGCACGTCTCAGAAGTTTCCGAACGTCCTCTTTTTCCAGCGGACGAAGTTCAAAAATAACCGACCGGGAGATCAGCGCCGAATTCACTTCAAAATAGGGATTTTCCGTTGTCGCACCGATCAGTATGATCGTACCATCCTCGACAAAGGGGAGCAGATAATCCTGCTGTCCCTTGTTGAAGCGATGGATCTCATCTACAAAAAGAATCGTCTTCTTTCCGTACATGCCTCGTCGATCCTGGGCATCACGAATAACCTCTTCCATATCCTTTTTACCGGCTGTAGTTGCGTTCAGCCGCTTGAATTCGGCACTCGTCGTTTTTGCGATCACCGATGCCAGTGTTGTCTTGCCGGTTCCCGGCGGTCCGTAAAAAATAATGGAGCTGAGTTTATCTGCTTTAATGGCACGATACAGAAGCTTATCTTTGCCGATGATATGCTCCTGTCCCACCACCTCATCCAGAGTCTCCGGCCTCATACGGGAAGCAAGAGGTGACTCCTTCTCCATATCCTTTTCTTTCATATAGTCAAACAGATCCATTGTATTCTCCCATTCACAGCTGTGATGCTGTATTTTCTCTATCAGATGCGTAACTTCACTCCTGCCGCCGTTTTATCTGCCACTGATCAGTTTTCTGCGACCTGAATAATATAAGTACTTCCCTCCTGATATACGATGGTTCCCAGTGACTGCAGAACATCTTCATTCATCTCCGGATACCATTTTCTCTCACTGGTTCCTACAAAGATGTACTCGATCTGATATTTATTCACGATGGTTTTCACGGCAGCTGCCCGTTTTTCAAAGGTCAGATTTTCTGCACCGCCTTCGGTATACTGTTCCAGATACGATGCGCCGTCATAAACGGCATCGATATCCGCTCTTCTCTGATTCAGCTCTCCGGTATCACTTCTCCAGAGCCATTCATGTACGTACCAGCCTTCTACCGTAGGAAGACCGGTCATGGCAGACACCCTGCAGTCATCGCTGTAGCTGTCTCCGTAAGACTCCAGAATCACCGGCTGGCCGGAAACATTCTCATTCAGCCATCGGATTGCAGAGGCATCTTCCGAAAACTCCGCTTCCAGAAACGCCGTAGCATTTAATCCCTGATATCCGGAATGGTCAGTAATATTTCCGAACCATTCTTTGACCGAATACGGCAGATAGCCGACAGTCAGTCCAACACAGAACAGGAGCACGGCGGCAACGATTTTCTTCACCGGATTTTTTCCCTTTGCCAGCAGACGCACCAGTGCATAGGCCATGAAAATACCGAACATGATATATGCCTGATAGGTCAGCTTGAACATCGTATTGGAACGGGCATATCCCTCTTCATAGATATCCCGGACATATACCAGCTCCGGAATCAGGATCAGACCGAAGCCGCAGATTCCGAGGATCACAGCAAAGCGATCCGGCTGGGGAACCATGCGGAAGAAAGTCAGAAACAGATTCTCCTTGTATCCCCGGTTCTTTTTCACATGATCTGCCAGAACTTCTCCGGTAAAAAACAGAAATACTGCCATGGGCAGTCCCCAGAGTACCAACAGCTGGTAGAACGCGGTGTGATGTTTGGCAATGCCGATTCCCTGCATCATCGTTTCAAACTGCAGAGTAAAAGGAAGTGCAGCCAATGTCTGCACAGCTGTCAGCTCAGCAATATGCAGAACCATGGCAAGGACCGCTCTCTTCGGATGATTGCCGTATCGATAGAAAGAGACCGAAACGATGCAGAACAGTGTTACGGTATAATAAATAATAAAATCCCAGTAGTTGGTCCAGTGAAACAGGCCGACAAAGAAAGCAGCAAGCACCATGGCCCAGTCCGTCAGATTTCTCCGTATAAAACCGGTGCCCTTCTCTTCTTTGCGAACAGCCCGCACCCAGGCATAGAGGATTCCCAGCACGGTCAGTACAAACATCACATTGATCATATGCGCATGCACGTCACCCAACACAAAGGAATAGGAAGGGAATTCATGAATACACTGGTCATCATTCATGGGATTATGACCGATGTACCGTGTGGAGGACGGGAACCAGTAGTTTTCATATCCGGACAGTTTAAAAACAGAACCGAATAATCCATACAGCACGTAGTGCATATTGCCTGCCAGACTGACCGTAACTCCGGCCAGTATTCCGCCAAGAGAAGCGATGACCTTTCCATTCTTTCTCTTACAGAAGCGAGCTTCCAGCATATGAAATACCAGTGTGAACGGAAGGACAAATGCAAATCCGGCGATCATCATTCGAAACAGATTGTATGCCTGTTCCACCGATACATAGGCCAGCTTCAGCAGATAGACACCGTAAAACTGTCCTCCGTAATAATAATTCAGACCTTCCCCGGCAAACCACATATCACCGGCAGGCATATAGGTACTTCTGGCCATCGCCGCCATAAACCCATAATCCATAAATTTCTCGGTTCCATGTGCCGCAGGCCGGAAGCCGCATACATAGGTCCAGAGCAGAAATGCAGCCAGAAACAAAAACTCTTCCGCAAAGATCAGCGCAATGTTGTATTTTCTGCTGCTCTTCTGTTTTCTGATGAAAAATGCTGTGGTGATTCCGATCAGGATCAGTGTAACGATCCAGCTTCTCCGGCTGGTAAACTGTACCAGCTTTGCACAGGCAAGCAGCCAGATAACAAATCCGCTGACTGCTATTCCGATGACCTTGGAAAACATCCAGCCTCCGTCGGAAAAATCAGCAAACAAACGGGATGTCAGCGTAAAAAAACCGACACCAAGCACCAGTATGACAAAGTACCATTTAAAAAAAGCAGGGAAATCTCCTCCCAGCAGCTGTGAACCAGCTGCCAGAAGGAAAAGGATCCCTGCTGCAAAACCAATCGATTTTTTATCTAAGTGCATATTCTCTCCTGTTCAGGCATCCAGCAGCTGGTTGGGATATTTTCCGCTCTCGCGCATTGTTTTCAGAGCGGCAACAACCGTTTCCTTATCTTCCTTATAAGTAACGCCGTACCATTTGTCAGGGGTGGTCATGACCTCGACCACTGCCTTTTTTTCCTGCAGCAATTCTTCCACAACAAACGGAAGGAAAAACTCTCCTTTGAGCGGATTTTCGATCATTGCTTTCTCCAGGAAACTGTTAAAACGATGAACCAGTTCATCCATAATGCTGTAGGTGAATCCCCACATGTTCATGGACACGACTGTATCATCCGAAAGCGGATTCCAGGATGCACCGTCATCCTCGGTATAGGCGATTCCGTCTGCCAGCTTTTCGATGCGGGTGCGCTCGACGATGCTGACCAGCTGGTTCTTCTCGTTGACGGAGCATACACCTCTGGATATGGATCCGTTTTCGGTGACTGTATTTTTCAGCTGATAGCCTACCATCGCAAAACTGTAAGCATCCGGTGTATCCTCATGCTGTGACAAATACTCGTACATCTTGCAGAACGCATCCCGTCCGTAATAGTCATCTGCATTGATCACAGCAAACGGCCGTCCGTTTACAGCAAAGTAGCAGGACAGGATCGCATGTCCGGTTCCCCAGGGTTTCACACGTCCTTCCGGAACTGTAAAGCCTTCCGGCAGATCCACCAGTCTCTGGAATGCATAGCTGACGCGGATGCGTCCGCTGATCCGATCGCCGATGGTCTCTTTGAACAGTTCCTTATTTTCTTCTTTGATCACAAAGATCACTTCTTCAAAACCAGCCTGCACAGCATCATAGATGGAATAATCAATGATCAGATGACCGAATTCATCCATCGGATCCATCTGCTTCAGGCCGCCGTAGCGGCTGCCCATTCCGGCAGCCATAATAACAAGAACCGGCTTTTTATTTTCAACCATATCAGTTATCCTCCTCGGACAGTGTATATACCGAACGTTTTCTGGCTGCAGCATCCGCTGCCAGATACTCATCATAGGTAGTTACCTTGTCGATCAGCGTTCCTTCCGGTGTGATCTCCATGATACGATTTGCGGTCGTCTGTACAAACTGATGGTCATGGCAGGTAAACAGCAGCACACCCGGGAACTTGATCAGTCCGTTGTTCAGAGCAGTAATGGACTCCATATCCAGATGGTTGGTCGGCTGATCCAGAAGCAGAACGTTGGATCCGGAGATCATCATCTTGGAGAGCAGGCAGCGCACTTTCTCACCACCGGAAAGAACACGTACACGCTTCACACCGTCATCACCGGCAAACAGCATACGTCCGAGGAATCCACGTACATAGGTGGCATCCTTGATCTCGGAATACTGTGTCAGCCACTCGGCGATCGTCAGATCGGAATCGAATTCCTCTGTATAATCCTTCGGGAAAAATGCCTGAGATGTTGTAATTCCCCATTTGTAATATCCTTCATCCGGTTCCTCAACACCGGCAAGGATCTTGAACAGCTCGGAAGCAGCCAGCTCATTGGAACCGACAAAGGCAACCTTGTCTTCTCTGCGCAGTGTAAAGGAAATATCGTCCAGAACCTTAACACCGTCTACGGTCTTGCTCAGGTTGTGTACCTCCAGAACCTCGTTTCCGATCTCACGTTCCGGACGGAAATCAATGTACGGATATTTACGGCTGGAAGGCTTGATCTCGTCCAGCTCGATCTTCTCCAGTGCTTTCTTTCTGGAAGTTGCCTGTTTGGATTTGGAAGCATTGGCAGCGAAACGGGAAATGAAGTCCTTCAGCTCTTTGATCTTCTCTTCCTTCTTCTTGTTTGCTTCTTTCATCTGCTTCAGAAGCAGGGTACTGGACTCAAACCAGAAGTCATAGTTTCCTGCATACAGCTGGATCTTGCTGTAGTCAATATCCGCAATGTTGGTGCAGACTTTATTCAGGAAATAACGGTCATGGGATACAACGATAACGGTATTCTCAAAGTTGATCAGGAACTCCTCCAACCAGTTGATTGCATCCAGATCCAGATGGTTGGTCGGCTCGTCGAGAAGCAGAATATCCGGATTACCGAACAGCGCTCTTGCAAGCAGAACCTTGACCTTCTGCGGACCATCCAGAGTGTTCATCAGTGCATAATGGAATTCCGGCTCAATACCCAGACCATTCAGCAGACGCTCGGCATCGGTCTCTGCGTCCCAGCCGTTCATCTCGGCAAATTCAGCCTCCAGCTCGCTGGCACGGATACCATCCTCATCGGAAAAATCCTCTTTGCTGTACAGTGCTTCCTTCTCTTTGGAGATCTCGTACAGTCTGGCATTACCCTGAATAACAGTATCCATAACCGGCTGATCGTCATATTTGAAGTGATCCTGCTCCAGGAAGGAAAGTCTCTGTCCTGCTGTAATGGTAACCTCACCGTTGGTCGGCTCCAGCTGTCCGGACAGGATCTTCAAAAATGTAGATTTTCCCGCACCGTTGGCACCAATCACACCATAGCAGTTTCCCTCGGTAAATTTGATGTTTACGTTTTCAAAAAGTGCTTTTTTACCTACACGCAAGGTAATATTATTTGCTGCGATCATAGTAATTTTTTCCTTTCTTTATTCCAAATATAGTCTGACTACAGTTTTTTATTTCCATAATGCATTGCTGCATCTATTCACGGTCTCTTCCTTCCGCTTCTATACAAACCGATTCGTCTTTGGACATAAGATGTTCTTCTTATTATTCCTTATTATCGGCTGTCTTCATGCCGAAAAAGTCATCCAGCCGTCTGGAGGATTCTGCCAGATTGTTATACTGCAGGATCTCGTATTCCTTTTCAGCCTCCAGCTCCTCTGTCCTGCTTTTGTCCGACCACTCGTGGAAGATGCCTTCCGTATCATAATACCCCATATGATTCAGAGCAGGAATCGTTTTGCGCAGATTCTTCAGATAATAATTATAATCCGCCATCTTCAGGCCGGTCTGCTCCAGAAGCATGGTACCCAGATAGTTAGTACTGGTCATCACATTCTCCGCTTCCGGAATATCATAGTTTGCCCAGATCAAAAACGGTGTCGAATAATAATGCACCTTCTTTGCCGGCTCCAGTTCATCGATCGTCGATCCGGACAGGTAATTTGCAAACTCCTCCGGAAGTGAAGGATAATGATCGCCGAACATAAGAATGATCGTCGGCTCTTCTTTTTTTTCAAAATATTTGATCAGATACTCCAGTGCCTCATCGCTCCGTTTCATCAGACTCAGGAAGCGATTCACCTGCGGATCATCAAACCCGTCGACCCGTACATCGACATTCACATCATCCCTGGTATATCCGCCGTGATTCTGCATCGTAACATTGAATATGAACAGCGGATCCTCCGGATCCTTCTTATTTTCCACCAGTTCAAAGATCTTGTCATAATCAGCCATATCGCTGACATGACTGTGGAACTTCAGTGCATTCTCATCAAAATCATCAATGGTCAGGAACTGATCAAATCCCAGAAGTTTATATGCATTCGGCCGGTTCCAGTTGCTTCCTTTATACGGATGCATGGCCACCGATGCAAATCCCTGTGCCTCCAATGTTGAAACAATGGAATACTGGTCATGGGTAAAGTAACTGACAAACGGTACCATAGCCGGAAAACGCTTCACGGAATTTCCTGTCAGAAATTCGTATTCGGTCTTTGCCGTACCCCCGCCTGTAATACAAACCAGAGAATGTCCCTTGATCGTATTCTCTTTCAATGAATCGTAGAAAGGCATGATTTCCTTATTGGTCACCAGATCGCCGACATAGCGGTAATCACACCAGGACTCGTTCATTACAACAATCACATTCACCGGTTTCACATCGGTGACCGTATTCGGCTCCTGCTCTTCCTCTGCTTTTTCTGCAATACTTTTTGCTTCCTTTACCGAATAGCCGTCCGGCTGTGTCAGACGCATGTACTTGGCCACACAGAAAAAGCCTACGGTGGTTCCGTATTCCTTATAGGTTTTGATCGGTGCAAACAGGTCTGTAAGAATACCGCAGTTTCCGTTCCAGTTCACATTTAAATAGAAGAAATTCATACCGATCATAATGCCGGTTACAGCCACCCGAAGCAGAATTTTCCGAATCAGCCCTTTTCTGAAGATCACCTTCTCCGGAAGTTCCAGAATGATTCCGGCAAGACTGAAAAACAGCAGGCCGTCCACAACAAGAGAACGAACGATATCCACCTGATAACTTCCGGTTACGGTGATCGCCGTCCGGATACTGATAATATCGATCAGCTGCAGGGGCTCTCCTTTGCAGGCGTATACGATATAAAATGCGGCTGCAAAGACCGACCAGACAGTCAATACTGCCAGCATGGCACGTTTCATCGAATTCAGCCAGAAAAATACGATCAGATTCATGATCAGAATACCGGCCAGATTCAGTGCCATATACTTCGGCTCCATCTTGGAAAAATCCGGATTATTCACATATTCGATGATCCAGAAGGCATAGGCATCGACCGCCAGAAACAGAAGCAGGTGCCAGGGCATGAACTGTCCTTTCAGGCGCCTTCCTGTCTCATCGATCCTCTGCAGCGGATGCAGTACGAACATGCTCAATACCGCAGATCCCACAATACCAGCCAGAAGTCCCCGATACCAGAGTCTGCCTTTCTCCATCTCCAGGGGATCCGTACCGATGATCCGCTCCTTTAGATACCAGCAGGCTCCCAGAAGGAGAATCCAGAATACGATACTGATCAGCAGATAACGCTTCGAATAGCGAAAACCTCTTCGCTTCCCTTCTCTGGGATGCCTCCTGAAAAAGCGGCGTTTTCTGCGCCCCTCCTGCTCCGTATTTTCCGTATCACCGTCTGGTTCGCAGTTGTCTTCCTCATCGTCTTCATCAAGCCAGTCGACGTCATCCCAGTCCTCTTTGCCGGATCCGCCGTCCGAAGCACCGTCATCTTCTGTCCATGCGCTTTTTCTATTTGACGCAGGCAGATCATCAGTTCCCTGCTTTCCTTCCGTATCGGTCGTTTCCGTCTTCGGATACTCACTTGTATCCTCCATTTTCTCCTCTGAATCCAGAAAGAATTCCTCGAATCTCCCCCTCGATGATAATTCAATCTCGTCCAATTTTGTTCCTTTCACACATGCAGGCAGCTCGCCTGCAGAATAATCGGCTACACCTTTACTTTCGGGCATAGCCTATCCTATTTTACAGGATTTTTTTCTTATTTGCAACAAAGCAACTGTCTTGTATTATGTGGTTTTCTATGGTATTTTATAGGTATGTATCTATGTAATCCCAACAGAACAGAAAGGATACGTATGGAACGTTTTCATCTTTTAACAGATATCTATTTTGGAACTGACGCGCTCAGCCGCCTTACTGAATTAAAATCCAAGAAGGTTTTTATTGTAACCGATCCTTTTATCCTGAAAAGCGATGCGATCCGCAACATCACCCGCCCACTGAAAAAAGGCGGTATCCCTTATGAGATCTTTACCGATGTTATCCCGGATCCGCCGATCTCATTGGTTATCAAAGGTGTGAAAGCCTTCAGCGAAGCCGACTGTGATACGATCATCGGTCTGGGAGGCGGTTCCGCTATGGACCTTTCCAAATCCATTCGCCGAATGGTTGAGGAGACCGGTCTGATCAAAGAACATATTCGACTGATCTGTATTCCGACTACCAGCGGTACCGGAAGTGAGGTAACCTCTTTTGCCGTTATCAGCGATCCGGACAGACAGGTCAAGATTCCGCTTGTTTCCGAATCCATGTCTCCGGACGAAGCGATCCTGGATGCTGTTCTTGTCAAGAGCGTTCCGGCTTCGGTTACCGCAGATACCGGTATGGATGTACTGACGCATGCGATCGAAGCATATGTAAGTACCAATCACAATGACTTCTCCGGTGCACTTGCAGAAAAAGCAGTTGCCATCATCGGCAAATACCTCTATCGTTCTTTCAATGACTGCAACGATGAGCATGCCCGCCGCAAGATGCATACAGCAGCTACCCTTGCAGGACTTGCATTCAATGCCTCCTCTCTCGGTCTGAACCATGGAATGGCTCACCAGCTCGGTGCGCATTTCCACATTCCGCACGGACGCGCAAATGCCATGATCCTTCCGCTTGTGATCGAATATAACTCCGGACTTTCTTCCGTAGGTGTAAACAGCGAATATCGTCTGAACGATCCGCTGGTAGAGAGATACTGCAGCATTGCAAACGTACTGGGACTGTCCAGTGTAAACAAGCCGATGACCATCCATTCTCTTTGCAACTATGTTCGCTACATGAACGAGGCAATGGGAATTCCTTCTAAACTTTCCGACATTCTCGATATGTCCAAGGAAGAATACGAGAAACATCTGGATGCCATGGCAGAAGCCGCACTGGAAGACTCCTGCACCGATACCAATCCACGCCGTCCTTCCAAACCGGAAGTGATCGAGCTTTACAGAAAACTCTGGTAAGACAGTACAAAAAACAGGGACTGAAAATTCAAAAATTTTCAGTCCCTGTTTTTTCTATTTCTCCCCCTTATCTCTCGATTTTATGAATAAACAGACCGCTTCGCAGCTTCGGTTCAAACCATGTGGATTTGGGCGGCATAAGCAGATCGGCATCTGCTACCGCAAACAATTCCTCGATCGAAGTCGGATAAAGGGAAAAGGCAGCCTTACAATCAGCTTCACATCTTCTCTCCAGCTCTCCCAGTCCACGTATTCCGCCTACAAAATCAATTCTTGCATCCGTTCTTGGATCCTGAATATTCCAGATCGGCTGCAATACTTCTCTCTGCAGGAAGGAAACATCCAGTCCTTCCACCGGATCCTCTACTGCATGCTCCGCTTTTGCCGTCAGCTTATACCAGCTGCCGTTAAGCAGCAAGCCAAACTCTCCCTTCTTCTTCGGGCGATACGGACTTTCCACTGCTTTTTCCACGGTACAGGATGCTCCGATCCGTTCCAGGATCTCTGCTTCGCTGTATCCGTTCAGATCCTTCAGAACACGGTTGTAGTCCATGATCTCCAGCTCATCATCCGGGAATAGCACAGATAAGAAATAATTAAATTCCTCTTCTCCTGTATACTCCGGATATTTTTCTCTGCGCATCCGGGATACGGAAACTGCTGAGGCAGCTCTGTGATGTCCGTCCGCAATATACGTATGGAAAAGCCGTCCAAAAGCCTCCGTGATCTGCTCCAGAAGCTTTTCATCCGCGATTCTCCATACCCGGTGTCCCACACCGTCAACCGCTGTATAGGATACCAGCGGCTCCTGTCTCTTCACCCCGGCAAGAATTTCATGGATCTCCGCATTGGCACGGTAGGCCAGGAAGATCGGTCCGGTCTGTGCACTGGTGGTATCCACATGACGGCAGCGATCCTTCTCCTTGTCAGCACGGGTATTCTCATGCTTTTTAACAACATTCTGCAGATAATCGTCCACCGATGAGCAGGCAACAAGACCGGTCTGCGCACGACCGTCCATCGTCAGCTCCCAGATGTAATAACAGTTCTCGCTGTCCATCTCAAAAATATGCTCTTTTTCCCAGTTCTGCAGCATCTCGTCTGCCTTTGCGTATACGCAGTCCGCATACATATCCTGCCCAACCGGGAACTGCGTCTCCGGGCGGTCGATCGACAGAAAAGAATGCGGATGCTGTTCCACCTCCGCTCTCGCTTCCTCCCGGTTATATACATCATAGGGAAGGGCAGATACTTCTTCTACCCACTCTCTCACCGGTGTCATTGCCTTAAAAGGTCTGATTTTCGCCATTTTTAACTCCTTCTATTGAAGACTATTCCGAGACAATGTCCCCGTGCTGTAAATATTGTACAGCATACAGAACTTTATCCTCGGAATAGTCGAAATAAACACATAAGAAAAGGACACCGGAACCAAATCCGATGCCCTTCCATTATAGGTGCATTCCCTCTGCATTTCAAGCAGTCGATACACCTGCTCTTTTGATTATTTATTCTATTATTTGATGATACGGGCACGAAGCACACCGTCGATCGAGCGGATCTTTGTCAGTGTCTGCAGTGTGATCGGTGTCTCCAGATCGATCATGGTATATGCATAATCACCGCGGCTCTTGTTTGCCATGTTTGCGATATTCATGCCTTCATCAGACAGAACACGGGCAAACTGACGGATCATATCCTTGATATTCTTATGGCAGATCGTAATACGGGAAGCATCGGTGCATACACCGTTGTTCATGTTCGGATAGTTTACGGAATTGATGATATTTCCGTTCTCCAGGAACTCACGCAGCTCTTTGACCGCCATCTTTGCACAGTTGTCCTCTGCTTCCTCTGTAGATGCGCCCAGATGCGGAGTAACAATTGCATTCGGAGCTTCTACAACGACCGGGTTTGCAAAGTCTGTCATGTATTTCCTTACCTTGCCGGCTTTCAGAGCTTCTACCAACGCCGTCTCATCAACCAGAACGTCGCGGGCATAATTCAGAAGAACCACGCCATCCTTCATCATATCAATTGCTTCACGGCTGATCATGCCCTTTGTAGAGCTGAGCGCCGGTACATGTACGGTGATAAAATCACAGTTTCTGTATATATCATTTACATCATTGATATGACGGATGTTTCTGGAAAGATTCCATGCAGCATCAACGGAAAGGAACGGATCATATCCGTATACGTCCATGCCAAGGGATACAGCTGCATTTGCAACCATCTGTCCGATGGCACCGAGTCCGATGATACCCAGCTTTTTGCCAGTAATCTCGGTTCCTGCAAATTTGCTCTTTGCTTTTTCTGCAGTCTTGGCAATATCCGGATCATTTTTGTTTGCTTTTACCCAGTCGATACCGCCGATGATGTCACGGGATGCAAGGAACAGAGAAGAAAGAACCAGTTCCTTTACCGCATTGGCATTTGCACCCGGTGTATTGAATACAACGATACCGGCATCTGCACACTTGTCCAGCGGAATATTGTTAACACCTGCGCCGGCTCTTGCAACAGCAAGGAGCTTGGACGGCAGTTCCATATCATGCATTTTTGCACTTCTGACAAGGACAGCATCTGCGTCCTCAATGTTCGGAGTTTCTTCATAGCTGTCGTTGAAGCGCTGCAGTCCGATCTTGGAAATATTATTCAAACAATTGTACTGATACATTACAGATTCTCCTTTTCGAACTCAGTCATGAATTTAACCAGTGCCTCAACACCGGCATACGGCATAGCATTGTAAATGGATGCACGCATACCGCCGACGGAACGATGTCCCTTCAGGTTCTCCAGTCCTGCAGCCTTTGCCTCTGCCACGAACTTGGCATCCAGATCCTTGTTTCCTGTTACAAACGGTACGTTCATCAGAGAACGGTCTTCTTTTCTTACGGTTCCCTTAAACAGCTTGGACTCATCCAGGTATCCGTACAGCAGAGCTGCTTTTTTCTCGTTTGCCGCATTCATTGCTTCCAGTCCGCCGTTATTCAGCAGCCATTTGAAGACTTTGCCGCACATATAAATGCACCAGCAGTTCGGTGTGTTGTACAGAGAATTGGCATCAGCCTGTGTCTTGAATTTCATCATGGTCGGTGTACCCGGCAGGCAGTCGTCGGTGATCAGATCCTCACGAACAACAGAAATTACCATTCCGGCCGGTCCAACGTTCTTCTGTACACCGCCGTAGAGAATACCGTACTTCTCAATATCGATCGGACGGGACAGGAAGTTGGAGGAAACGTCTGCTACAAGCAGCTTGCCCTTTGTGTTCGGCAGTGTGTGATACTCGGTGCCGTAAATAGTGTTGTTCTCACAGATATATACATAATCCGCATTCTCACGGATCGGAAGGTCGGAACAGTCCGGAATATAGGAGAAATTCTGATCCTCGGAAGAAGCAATAGCAGCTGCATCTCCGTAGATCTGTGCCTCTTTCCATGCCTTCTTTGCCCATGCACCGGTAATAATATAATCAGCCACACGATTCTTCATCAGGTTCATCGGAATCTGTGCGAACTGAAGGGATGCACCGCCCTGAAGGAACAGAACCTTATAATTATCCGGAACACCTACCAGCTTACGGAAGTCAGCTTCTGCCTCATTGATAATGTTATCAAACATTTTTGAACGATGACTCATCTCGTTTACGGACATGCCGCATCCGCGATAATCCATCATTTCTTCCTGTGCCTCTTTCAGTACTTCTTCCGGTAAAACAGCCGGTCCTGCAGAAAAGTTATAAATTCTGCCCATTGTTCTTTCCTCCTGCTTCTATTTACATAATGATAACTCCCGAAAACAGCTGCCATTCTGCATAATTCATGCTCTTCATCTGCCTGTTTCCGAACAGTTATACTTTATTAATATAAAGTCTTGAACTATATTTACCAATCATACGCCTTTGACAAAAATCTGTCAAGCGAATATACATATACATTCCGCTGCGCAATCTCTGTTTCATATAACATCTATCGCAGACAGCGGCTAAAATGTGTATTTCTATTCAAAATGAATCAGCCGGAAAAGCTCCGGCTGATTACAGTCTTCATATATATTTTCGAAATCATTTGTCCCAGTTATTCATATCATCTTCATCGTAGATCACGTCGTTGGGTTTTCCTGACGGAATCATCGGAGAGACCTTCAGATCGGAATCGATCTGGCATTCGATAACGACCGGACCGTCCGTTTTCAGCGCTTTTGCGAAAGCATCCTCAAATTCCTCCGGTGTTGTGACGCGAACTGCCGCACATCCCAATCCTTCGGAAACCTTTACAAAATCCACTTCGTCCTGCAGAGTCGTTGAAGAATATCTCTTACCATAGAACAATGTCTGCCACTGACGTACCATACCCAGAACATGATTATTGATAACGACCTCGATGATCGGGATCTGGTTTCTGGAAGCAGTTGCCAGCTCATTCAGGTTCATACGGAAACATCCGTCACCTGCGATATTGACAACGACCTTCTCCGGTCTTCCCATCTTGGCTCCGATACAGGCACCCAGTCCATATCCCATGGTTCCGAGTCCGCCAGAAGAGATCAATGTTCTCGGCTCTTTATATTTGTAATACTGTGCAGCCCACATCTGGTGCTGGCCTACATCTGTGCAGATCAGTGCATCGCTGTTTGTCAGCTCATTGATCTTGCTGATGATAAAGGGTCCGTTTAAGCTGTCTCTGGAAACGGATACGGCAGAAAGCTCCTGCTTGCTGATTCTCTCCGCGTCCCATTCCTTGTTCTCTTTTGCCTGCACATGCGGAAGAATACGAAGAAGAACTTCCTTCATATCTCCGGTAACGCTGGCATCTACGATTACATTTTTGTTGACCTCAGCCGGATCCACATCGATCTGAAGGATCTTTGCCTGCTTTGCAAAATCCTTCGGACTTCCGACATCACGATCCGAGAAGCGGCTGCCAAGTACGATCAGCAGGTCGCATTTTCCGACCAGCAGATTGGCCCCCTTTGTACCGTGCATGCCAAGCATGCCCATGTACAGTTCATCATCACCGGGCATGGTTCCCTTGCCCATCAGGGTGTCGCAGACAGGAGCCTGCAGCTTATGTGCCAGCTCCACGACCTCTTTCTGTGCATCAGAGATAGCTGCACCGCCTCCGACAATGATGTACGGCTTCTTCGCCTTGTTGATCATGGCAATGGCGTTCTGAATATCTTCTTCCTTGATCGTAGCGGTTACCGGAAGCACCGGTTCCGGTTCTTTCCGTGTATACTCACATACGGCACCGGTTACATCCTTCGGTACATCGACCAGTACCGGTCCCGGACGGCCGCTCTTTGCGATTACAAAAGCGCGGCGGATCGCATCCGCCAGCTTGGTAACATCCTTGACGATCGTGCTGTACTTGGTGATCGGCATGGTCACACCGGCAATATCCACTTCCTGAAAACTGTCTTTTCCAAGGAATCCGGTTCCGACGTTGGCAGTGATTGCCACCAGCGGAATTGAATCCATAAAAGCAGTTGCAATACCGGTTACCAGGTTGGTCGCTCCCGGTCCGCTGGTGGCCAGGCACACACCGACTTTTCCGGTCGCACGTGCATAGCCGTCCGCTGCATGAGAAGCACCCTGCTCATGAGAAGTCAGAATATGTCTGATCTCCGGATGTTTGTAGATCTCGTCATACAGGTTCAGGATCGCACCGCCCGGATAACCGAACACGGTATCTACGCCCTGCTCCTTCAGACATTCTATGATAATTTCTGAGCCGTTCAGCTGCATGCTACACTCTCCTATCAGTCTTTTACTTCGAGGATCGCACCTCGATTTGCACTTGTTACCAGCTTCGCATATCTTGCAAGATAACCTTTGGCCGGTTTTACGACCGGAGTCCAGTTTTCCCGTCTTCTGGCAAGCTCCTCATCACTCACCTTCATCTCCAGCTTATATTCCGGAATATTGATGCTGATGATATCACCCTCTTCAACCAGAGCGATCGGACCGCCTACCGCTGCCTCCGGACTTACATGTCCGATGGATGCACCTCTGGAAGCGCCGGAGAAACGACCGTCTGTAATCAGAGCAACCGTCTTGTCCAATCCCATTCCTGCAATGGCAGAAGTCGGATTCAGCATCTCTCTCATACCCGGACCGCCCTTCGGTCCTTCGTAACGGATAACAACAACATCACCGGAATGGATCTTGCCGCCCTTAATTGCAGCAATTGCATCCTCCTCGGAATCAAATACACGTGCCGGTCCTTCATGAACCATCATTTCCGGAAGTACTGCAGAACGTTTCACAACACCGGTATCCGGTGCAAGATTTCCCTTCAGTACAGCGATTCCGCCGTTCTTCATGTATGGATCTTCCACATGACGGATCACTTCCGGATCCATGTTATAGGCATTCTCGATCATCTCACCGATCGGCTTGCCGTATACGGTCTGGCAGTCCAGATTCAGAACTCCAAGAGTGGAGATCTCCTTCATGACCGCATATACACCGCCGGCCTCATTCAGCTCTTCCATATAATGTGCACCTGCCGGAGCCAGATGGCAGAGGTTCGGTGTCTTATCACTCAGTTCATTTGCGATCTCAACTTCGAAATCAAAGCCTGCCTCGTGTGCGATCGCCGGCAGATGGAGCATGGTATTGGTTGAGCATCCCAGTGCCATATCGACAGTCATGGCATTGATGAATGCTTCCTTTGTCATGATATCCAGCGGACGGATATTCTTGCGGATACATTCCATAACCTGCATACCTGCATGTTTTGCCAGTTTGATACGGTCGGAATATACAGCCGGAATGGTTCCGTTTCCGCGCAGTCCCATTCCCAGAGCCTCTGTCAGGCAGTTCATGCTGTTTGCGGTATACATACCGGAACAGGAACCGCAGGTCGGACATACGTGCTGCTCAAAATCTTTTACATCATCTTCTGTCATGGTTCCGGCAGCAAAGGATCCTACTGCCTCGAACATGGAGGAAAGACTTCTCTTCTTTCCTTTGATATGGCCTGCAAGCATCGGACCTCCGCTGACAAATACCGTCGGGATATTCAGACGTGCTGCTGCCATCAGCAGACCAGGTACGTTCTTGTCACAGTTCGGGATCATAACCAGTCCGTCAAACTGATGTGCAAGAGCCATACATTCGGTGGAATCGGCAATCAGATCTCTGGTAACCAGAGAATATTTCATACCGATATGTCCCATGGCGATACCGTCACATACAGCGATTGCCGGGAACATGACCGGTGTACCGCCGGCTTCCGCAACACCCATGCGTACTGCTTCTGCGATCTTATCAAGATTCATATGTCCCGGTACGATCTCGTTGTAGGAACATACGATACCGATCATCGGTCTTTCCATTTCCTCTTCAGTCATTCCAAGAGCATTGAAAAGGCTTCGTGCCGGAGCTGCGGCCATGCCTTTTTTTACATTATCACTGATCATATCATTTCTCCTTATATATACCCCATATATTCTATTCGGTTGCTGTATCTGTGCCGGGAAGCTCTATCGTATTTGGAAGCATCAAAAAACTTCCACTCTATCAGTAACGCTTCACTCACTGGCATCTCTGCTTATTTCAATGCACCGACGATCGCATCACCCATCTCGGAAGTTGTGCATTTCTTCATACCGTCTGAATAAATATCTCCGGTTCTGTATCCGTCGGTAAGTACCTGCTGTACAGCCGCTTCGATTGCATCTGCCTCTTTTGTGAGGTTCAGCGAATAACGAAGCATCATTGCCGCGGACAGAATGGTTGCGATCGGGTTGGCGATATTCATTCCTGCGATATCCGGAGCGGAACCGTGAGACGGCTCATACAGACCGAAGCTGCTCTCATTCAGACTTGCAGAGGACAGCATACCGATGGATCCGGTAACCATACTTGCTTCATCGGAAAGGATATCACCGAACATATTCTCTGTAAGAATGACATCAAACTGCTTCGGATCACGAACCAGCTGCATCGCACAGTTATCTACCAGCATATTTTCATAGGTTACTTCCGGATATTCCGCAGCAACCTCTGCTGTGATCTTTCTCCACAGACGGGAGGAATCCAGAACGTTCGCCTTATCTACTTCCGTTACCTTTTTACGGCGCTTCATTGCGATCTCAAACGCCTGCTTTGCAATTCTGCGGATCTCATTCTCGTTGTAGCTGAGACTGTCTACAGCTGTCTGTACGCCGTCGACCACCTTTGTCTCTCTCTCTCCGAAATACAGACCGCCGGTCAGTTCACGAACAATGATCATATCAAAGCCCTGCTCGCCGATGATCTCATCCCGAAGCGGACAAGCGGCACGCAGCTCATTATACAGATAAGCCGGACGAAGATTGGCAAACAGGTTCAATGCCTTGCGGATGGCAAGCAATCCTGCCTCCGGTCTTCTGGACGGCTCCAGCTGATACCAGGGAGAAGTCTTGGCATCACCGCCGATCGATCCCATCAGTACGGCATCGCAGGTCTTTGCCTCTGCGATCGTTTCCTCTGTCAGCGGATATCCTGTCGCATCGATGGATGCTCCGCCAAGCAGCAGCTTGCTGTAATTAAATGTATGTCCGTAACGCTCACTGACAGCGTCCAGAACCTTCTGCGCCTCATTAACGATTTCCGGTCCGATTCCGTCACCATGGATCAATCCGATTTTAAACTCCATTAGCAGGTACCTCTTTTCTCTCAACCTACAGATGAATTACCTTCATCTTATTGTTTAATAAAATGAATCAGCATATATAGTTATTATATCTGATCCGTACCCATAATATTACTTCATATCAATACGCATTTCAACAGAAAAATCTCGATGAAACAGATATTTTGCCGAAAATTTTCCATTCACACAGCCCAAAACACATAAAAACCCGGACAGCGCACTGTCCGGGTTTTTATATGCCTCGCGTATTCGATCAAAGCTATTGTACTTCTTTGATCGTTAAGAAGCAGATCCCCATTATTTCTTGGATTCTTTTGCTTCTTTTTTTGTCTCTTCTTTGATTGCAGCAGCCTGCTCCGGTTTCTCAACCTGTCTGATGGCTTCTTTTGTCATCGGAATACGGCAGTTCTTATTGTTACCGAACTCAACGATCACATCGCTCTCGCTGATATCGATAATGATGCCGTAGAAGCCGCTGGAAGTAATTACTGCATCACCGATCTCCATGCTGTTCAGCATCTCGGTAACTCTCTTCTGCTCTTTTCTCTGCGGACGGATCATCATGAAATACATGATTGCAAACATACCGACGAGAAGAACGATCATACTGAGATTACCTGCCTGTGTACCTGCACTACTAGCAAAAATCATCACATTTCCTCCTGATCATATCTATTATTCTGTATCTGACAGAACGCTGTCTGATCAGAACACATATCTATACTATAATACACAATTCTGTCATTTGTAGCAAGAGAATTTACAATATTAAACTGCAAAACACAGATCCTGCAGTCTTTACTTTTCCTCCTGCTCCTTTCGCAATACCTTCTGATAATACTTCGGCTGGTGCATGACCTGATGATTCTGCTCCTCTTCCTTCAGATTATCCAGAGCCTCCCGCTTCCAGGAATCCCAGCGGTCCTCATCCAGTGCATTCCGGATCTCTTCGGTCAGATGGTTATAGAAATACAGATTGTGAAGCGTGCAGAGACGCAGGCCCAGCATTTCTTTTGCCTTCAGCAGATGACGGATATAGGCTCTGGAATAGCGTGCACAGGTCGGACATCCGCATCCCTCTTCGATGGGACGTTCATCCAGTTCGAATCTGGCATTCATCATATTCAGATGGCCGTGATGGGTGTATACATGTCCGTGGCGGCCGTTGCGGCTCGGATATACACAGTCAAAGAAATCCACGCCCCTGTCAACAGCCTCAATGATATTGGCCGGTGTTCCGACGCCCATCAGATAGGTCGGCTTATCCTGCGGCAGATACGGAACCACATGATCCAGCACATTGTACATTTCCTCGTGTGTCTCACCGACAGCCAGACCGCCCACGGCATAGCCGTCCAGTTCCATCTCCCGGATCGCTTTGGCATGCTCAATACGGATATCCGGATACACAGCTCCCTGGTTTATCGCAAACAGCAGCTGATTCGGATTGACCGTATCCTCCTGCATATTCAGTTCTGCCATTTTTTTCTTGCAGCGTTCCAGCCAGCGGGTCGTCCGTTCCACGGATTCCTGCACATATTTCTTGGTTGCCACACTGGACGGACATTCGTCAAAAGCCATAGCGATCGTCGAACCCAGATTGGACTGGATCTGCATACTCTCCTCCGGTCCCATGAAGATCTTGTGTCCGTCGATATGCGAACGGAAGGTAACGCCCTCCTCACGGATCTTTCTCATATCAGCCAGTGAAAATACCTGAAAGCCGCCGGAATCGGTAAGGATCGGCTTGTTCCAGGACATAAACTTATGAAGACCGCCAAACTGTTTGATCTTGTCATCGCCGGTCCGCACATGCAGATGATAGGTATTCGACAATTCGATCTGCGTTCCGATCCGTTCCAGATCCTCTGTGGAAACACCGCCTTTAATTGCACCTACAGTACCGACATTCATAAATACCGGCGTCTGTACGGTTCCATGTACGGTCTTATATTCTGCGCGCTTTGCTCTTCCGCAGGTTTTGATCAATGTATATTCTGCCATCTTTATCAGCTCCCAGCCTGCCCGTCTCCGATGCAGACTTTCCAAAATTGTTCAAATATTTCTGTCTGCTGTATCAGCAGACACTTTCCATATAGTTACTGTATCCGGTAACCTACTATAACACACCCCCTATATAAAAGGAAGAGATTCCTTGCTTCTGCAGGGCAATGATGTCTATAATTTTTATATTTTTTTAATCTTTCTTGGCAACCTTTGCCTGTTGTCTTAAAAAATTTCTTCATATATAATATTTAGGTTATAAAGGAGTGATTATTATGTCAGATTTAAACTATACTTTAGGAATTGATATCGGTTCTACCACTGTCAAAATCGCAATCCTTGACATTGAAAAGAAAATTCTGTTTGCCGATTACCGCAGACATTTTGCACGTATTCAGGAAACTCTTGCAGATCTTCTGGAAGAGGCCGAAAAAGAACTGGGAGACATTACGCTTCATCCGGTCATCACAGGAAGCGGCGGTCTTGCACTTGCCAACAACATGAACATTCCCTTTGTTCAGGAGGTAATTGCCGTTTCTTCCGCTCTCCAGTTCCAGGCACCGCAGACAGATGTTGCCATCGAGCTTGGCGGTGAGGATGCGAAAATCATTTATTTTGAAAACGGAAATATCGAACAGCGTATGAACGGCGTATGTGCCGGCGGTACCGGTTCGTTCATCGACCAGATGGCTGCTCTTCTGCAGACAGATGCCACTGGTCTGAACGAATATGCCAAAGGCTACCAGGCGATCTACCCGATCGCAGCCCGCTGCGGTGTATTTGCCAAAACAGATATTCAGCCGCTGATCAACGAAGGAGCTACCAAAGAGGACCTTTCTGTTTCCATTTTCCAGGCTGTCGTTAACCAGACGATCTCTGGTCTTGCCTGCGGAAAACCGATCCGCGGTCATGTTGCCTTTCTCGGCGGTCCGCTCCACTTCCTGTCCGAGCTTCGTTCCTGCTTTATCCGCACACTGAAGCTGGATGATGAGCATGCCATTATTCCGGAGAATTCTCATCTGTTTGCAGCTACCGGTTCCGCACTGAATGCAAAAGAGGACAGTGAATGTTCCCTTCATGCTCTGAAATGCAGCCTCCGTGAAGGTATTCAGCTGGAAATGGAAGTTGCCCGCATGGACCCGCTGTTTGCCAACACGGCAGAGTACAATGAGTTCCGTCAGCGCCAGAGTCGTTATAAAGTCGAAACCTACGCGCTCGAAGACTATACCGGAGACTGCTATCTGGGTATCGATGCCGGTTCTACAACAACAAAAGCCGCATTGATCGCAGAAGACGGTCGTCTTCTGTATTCTTTCTATGACAATAACCAGGGAAGTCCGCTGGCCACTTCCATCCGCGCCATCAAAGAGATCTACGACCGCAAACCGGAAGGTGCACGCATTGCCTATGCCTGCTCCACCGGATACGGTGAACAGCTGATAAAATCCGCTCTGATGCTGGATGAAGGGGAAGTCGAGACCATTGCCCACTATACCGCTGCAGCCTTCTTCGATCCGGAAGTTGACTGCATTCTGGATATCGGCGGACAGGATATGAAATGTATCAAGATCCGTGACAAAGCCGTAGAAAGCGTACAGCTTAACGAGGCATGCTCCTCCGGCTGTGGTTCCTTTATCGAGAACTTCGCAAATTCCCTTGGCTATCAGGTAAAAGACTTTGCCAAGACAGCACTTTTTGCCGAGCATCCGATCGATCTGGGTACCCGCTGTACCGTATTCATGAACTCCAAGGTTAAGCAGGCGCAGAAGGAAGGTGCCACTGTTTCGGATATCTCCGCCGGTCTTGCCTATTCGGTTATCAAAAATGCTTTATATAAGGTAATCAAAGTATCCGATGCCAAGGAACTCGGCCGTCATATCGTTGTACAGGGAGGAACCTTCTACAACGACGGTGTTCTTCGAAGCTTCGAGCGTATCGCCGGCTGTGAAGCCATTCGTCCGGATATTGCCGGCATTATGGGTGCTTTCGGTGCTGCCCTGATCGCCAGAGACCGCCATGAAGGAAAGCAGACAACCATG
Source organism: Eubacteriales bacterium (assembly GCA_030527665.1). GTDB lineage: Bacteria > Bacillota > Clostridia > Lachnospirales > Lachnospiraceae > Bilifractor. The sequence goes on along the minus strand of JAUNAK010000030.1, from coordinate 4,402 downwards.
CTTTCCATCGAGAATATCATCAATCTGGAATACACGACCAAGATGGCACACTGCAACGGATGCCAGAACCGCTGCCGTCTGACTGTCAACCATTTCTCCGGCGGCCGTAAATACATCAGCGGAAACCGCTGCGAACGGGGAATCGGAAAACAGAAAAACGCCAATCATATTCCGAACCTTTACGAATACAAGAACCAGCGTCTCTTCGGTTATACACCGCTTGAAGAAAACGAAGCCAAACGTGGATCGGTGGGTATCCCGCGTGTTCTGAACATGTATGAGAACTACCCGCTCTGGTTCACCTTCTTTACAAAACTGGGCTACCGCGTAGAGCTTTCTCCGGTATCCACCCGCAAGATCTACGAAATGGGTATCGAGTCCATCCCCAGTGATACAGCCTGCTACCCGGCAAAGATCACCCATGGACATATTGCCTGGCTGCTGAAGAAAGATCTTCGCTTCATCTTCTATCCGTGCATTCCGTATGAGCGGAATGAATTTGCCGAAGCAGTCAACCACTACAACTGCCCGATCGTAACCTCCTATGCTGAGAACATCAAAAACAACGTGGAGGAATTACGGGACGATTCGATTACTTTCCTGAACCCGTTCCTTGCCATGACCAGTGAAAAGGTTCTTGCCGATGAGCTTGTGAAAGTCTTCCCGGACATTCCGGAAGAAGAAGTTCGTTCTGCCCTGCATGAAGGCTGGGAAGAACAGGAAAAATGCCGTCAGGATATTCAGAAGAAAGGTGAAGAGACACTTGCCTGGATGACCAGAACCAGTCATCGCGGAATCGTTCTTGCCGGACGTCCGTACCATATCGATCCGGAGATTCATCACGGTATTCCGGATATGATCACCTCCTACGATGTTGCGGTCCTGTCCGAGGATTCGATCTCTCATCTGGCAGAGGTGGAACGTCCGCTTCGTGTCAATGACCAGTGGATGTATCACACCCGTCTGTATGCGGCTGCCAACTATATCAAACGCAGAAGTGATCTGGATATGATCCAGCTGAACTCCTTCGGCTGCGGACTGGATGCGGTAACCACCGATCAGGTATATGAGATCCTGAATTCCACAAACCGTATTTATACGGTACTCAAGATCGACGAGGTCAACAACCTGGGTGCTGCAAGGATCCGTGTTCGTTCTCTGCTGGCTGCTCTTCGTGCCCGTGACAAAAATCCGGTATCACCGAAGAAAGCACCTGCACCGCAGGAACGCCCGGTATTCACGCAGCAGATGAAGGAGGACGGCTACACGATTCTCTGTCCGCAGATGTCGCCGATCCACTTCTCGCTTGTAGAAGCAGCGGTACGAACTGCGGGCTACAACCTTGTTGTTATGAAAAACGACAACAAGCATGCCATTGATGTCGGCCTGAAATATGTAAACAACGATGCCTGCTATCCGTCTCTGCTGGTTGTCGGACAGATCATGGATACCCTCCTTTCCGGAGAATACGATCTGAACCGCACAGCGATCATCATGAGTCAGACCGGCGGCGGCTGCCGTGCATCCAACTACATCGCATTCATTCGCCGTGCACTGAAAAAAGCCGGCATGGAAAATATTCCGGTAATTTCCGCCAACCTTGTCGGACTGGAAAGCAATCCGGGATTCAAGATCACTGCTCCTATGGCTGAACGTGTTGTATTTGCGGCCGTATTCGGAGATATCTTCATGAAGTGTCTCTATCGTATGCGTCCGTATGAGAAGGTACCGGGCTCTGCCAATAAGCTGCATCGCAAATGGGAAAAGATCTGTATCAATTTCCTGAACAAGATGCACGTATCTCTTCATCGCTACAATGAGATCTGCCGTCAGATCATTCGTGATTTCGACCGTCTGCCGATCACCGATGAGAGAAAACCGAGAGTCGGAATCGTTGGTGAGATCCTTGTGAAATATGCACCGACAGCCAACAACCATCTGGTCGATCTGCTGGAACAGGAAGGTGCCGAGGCTGTATGTCCCGATCTGATCGACTTCTTCATGTACAGCTTTTACAATGTAAAGTTCAAGCATCAGCATTACGGCACGCCGAAGAAATCCTATCTGATGACACAGGCTGCCATCAAGGGCGTACAGATGCTTCGCAAAGCAGCAGATGATGAATTTATCCGCAGCCGCCACTTTACACCGTCTGCAGACATTACCAAGCTTGCAGAATATGCAAAGCCGATCGTATCCATCGGCAACCAGACCGGAGAAGGATGGTTCCTGACCGGTGAGATGATGGAACTGATCCATGGCGGTACCGAAAATATCGTCTGCATTCAGCCGTTCGGCTGCCTGCCGAACCATATCGTAGGAAAGGGTGTAATCAAAAAGATCCGTCAGTCCTATCCGAAGGCCAATATCGTTGCCATCGACTATGACCCGGGTGCATCGGAGGTCAACCAGCTGAATCGTATCAAGCTGATGCTCTCCACGGCCAACCGCAACCTTTCCTAAAGCACAACTGCCATTGCTGTTCTGCATGCAATACATGCACGACTGCTTTTTCTGTTCTGCATACGATACATGCGCAGCTGCTTTTTCTGTTCTACATCGTACTGTATACAGAAATTACAGCAGTCAGCATTGCTAAAAACAAAAGAACGTCCACTGGACGTTCTTTTTTGATACATGGAAAAAAAGCTCCGGGCTGCATACAAAGATGCATTCCGGAGCTTCTTTTTGATATTCTAAGTTTGTGAGAGATTCATTGAACTCCACACACAGATTCTCTTATGAGATTTTCGATTTCATCAGTTTTTCGTCTCAATAATACTGACGATAAAATTCCACATACGCTGTGTCGATGCAATATCCAGATGTTCATTCGGTGTATGGATATCGATAATATCCGGACCCATGGAAACCGCATCCAGATTCGGAATCTTCCCTGCAAGAAGTCCGCATTCCACTCCTGCATGAATGGCCTCGATCTTTAGCTCACTGCCAAACATCTCCCTATAAATGACTGCAAGTTTATCACGAAGAACCGATTCCTGTACCCACTCCCACGCCGGATACTCTGCAGACATTTCATTCTTTGCTCCGATTCCTTTTGCAATGCAGGTGATTCGATCCGCCAGCTCGGTATATGCGGTTCCGACCGAACTTCTGACGGCTGCTTTCATCTCAAATTTTTCTTCATCCAGTTCTGCAACACCCCAGTTCAGAGAGGTCTCCACAAGCCCCGGCACATTGTCACTCATACGCTGAATTCCCTGCGGCAGTGCTGCCAGAAGTACAATCACCTGATCGGTGGACTGCCTTGTCAGCGGATCTGCCATAGCGATGCCGTCTGCCTTCTCCGTACCGAAGCCTTGCATCAGCATACTGCATTCCAGACGAACATTCTTATCTGCCACTACATACTCTGCAGATATGGCCGTCTGCAGCTCTTCTATCTTTGCTGCAAACGCTTTCGGATCTTCCACTGCAGCGATCATGCTGCCTTCTCTTGAGATCGCATTGTCCTTACTGCCGTTGACGGCAGATACCAGGCGCAAGCCGGTGACTTTTGCAGCTTCGCGGAGTACTCTTCCCATCAAGGTGACAGAGCTTGCCCGTCCTTTATGGATCTCCGCTCCGGAATGTCCTCCCATCAAGCCATGGATCCGAACAAGCATTCTCGGCCAGTCACAGGCTTCTCTCTCCACCTCCAGAGAAACCTTCGATTCTCCGCCGCCTGCACAGCCGGCAAGAACGATTCCTTCCTCTTCAGAATCCATATTCAGCAGCAGATGCCCTTTCAGCGGAGAACAGTCAACGGCATGTGCTCCGTCCATTCCCACTTCTTCACAGACCGTACAGACAAACTCAAGACGCGGATGCTTCAGCGTATCCGAATCCAGCAGTGCTAGTGCATAGGCAACCGCAATGCCGTCATCTCCGCCGAGAGTCGTTCCTTTTGCCCATATTGCATTATCCCGGATCTCCAGATCCAGACCTTCCGTATTCATATCTTTGGTCACATCCGGAGCCTTCTCACAGACCATGTCCATATGTCCCTGCAGAATGATCGGTTCTTCGTTCTCATACCCCGGTGTCGCCTCTTTGATCATGATCACATTGTAGATCTCATCCTGATACACTTCCAGATTGCGTTCTTTTGCAAAGGAGACCAGATAATCACTGACTGCCTTTTCTCCGTGCGAAGGTCTCGGAATTCGAGAGATCTCTTCAAAATAATGAAAAACCGCCTTTGGCTCCAAGTTATCTAATACACCCATTTTCTTCCTCTTTCATTGTTATCCATCCTAAAGCTGATACGTGCCGCATAAAAACCTTGGACTTTATTTTTATTCATTTAAATGACATGAACTTTCTCTGTTTTATGTCATAAACTTTCTTTACGCCGATTGTAAAATGAAGTTGCACACTTAATAAAAAAATGATCCAC
>JAUNAK010000155.1 GCA_030527665.1 Eubacteriales bacterium | reverse complement strand
TCTTTTTTTATTAATCTAAGTTTTTTGAAGAAGGTACTCAACATTTCACTGCACTCTTCTTCAAGAATTCCATGCCTGATCTTCACCTGATGATTAAACCGGGGCTCCTGCAGCAGATTCATCACCGATCCTGCGCAGCCGGCCTTCGGATTCATACATCCTATGACAACTTCTGTCAACCTGGACTGTACAAGTGCACCGGAACACATCTGGCACGGCTCCAGCGTCACATACATCGTACATGCCTCCAGGCGCCAGTCTCCCATTTTTTTTGAAGCCTTTCGAATAGCATTGATTTCCGCATGGGAACAGGTATTGTTATCTGTATTCCGCCGGTTGTATCCACGGGCAATGATCCTTCCATCATGAACGATCACACAGCCGATAGGAACTTCCTGCAGTGCTTCTGCCTTTGCAGCTTCCCGAAGCGCAGCACGCATGAATTTCTCATCCTGCAGCCGGTTCCTTCGTTCCTCCGCCGTTTCCGTTATCTGCCCTATTTCCTTCTGAATACCGTTATTTTCCTCTGCACTCTTTTCCCTTCCTGCCGAAACATTTCTCTGCTTTGTTTCTTCCAGGCGTGCTCCTCTGGTAACCTTAAAGATTCCATATATGGCTCGTCCTACTCCATCCTTCTCACACGGCGCGGTTATATAATCTGCTGCCGCTTTCAATTCCGGGACCGCATTGGCAACCGCAACCGAAACTCCTGCACTGCTGAGCATTTCCTTATCATTCTCCGCATCACCAAATGCAGCTGTCTGTTCCGGTTTTAAACCAAGTTTGTCTCGAACAAAACGCAATCCGGCTGCTTTTCCGGCTTCGTTTGAACCGATCTCAATTCGATTTTCAACAGATGAAGTAATGGAAATACCTGTGATCTTCCCGGCAATTTCCTCTCTGATCCGCATCCGGCGCTGCGGATCTGCCACGATCAGATCCAGACCATCCGGTCCCTCCGCTGCCTCTGTAAGATAACGACGTGGATCTTCGACCGGAGTTCTGGTCGTCTGTACATATTCCACATACCCGGGACCGGCTCCGAACACAGTTGGATCCGCATAATATGCCATACCGGCAAAAGCTTTTCCGTTAAGGAAGAACTCAATGCCGACATATTCTCGTTCTCCATCTATAAGATCCAGTATCCTGTCCGCCTGTTCCCTGGTTAAGCCATTCCGCCGAATACAGACAGCATTCTTCTTTTTCCCGTCTGCGGTCACATCCATGTCCGCAGGCATTTCATAGACTGCAGCTCCATTTGATGTAATCGCATAGCGGATTCCTTTCAATTCAAAAATGCATTCCGGCAGAGATCCAAAAGGTCTGCCGCTGGCGATCACCACTTCCATGCCTTCTGCCATTGCATCTTCCAGTGCCTGCCGGTTTCCTTCGCTTAATGTATGTGAATCGTACAGCGTCGTATGATCCAGATCCAATGCAATGCAGCGAATATCTCTTCTCCGTTTCAAAATCTCACTCCTGACGTATGATCTTCACTTCTGCAGGCTGTTCTCTGCATATACAGAAAGCATACTCTTTCTCCAGATCCAGCCATTCCATTTTTTC
>JAUNAK010000100.1 GCA_030527665.1 Eubacteriales bacterium | reverse complement strand
TCGGAATGGCAGAGAAAAATGACTTCCTCAGAGATATGCATAAGGCCATGGACCGTCTGTTTGAAGAGAACGGGCTGGAGGAGCGCAAGCTGGATCGGGATCTGTGGGATATCAGCAAATGGAAGATCAAAACCGGAGGGATACCGGGAGGAACGGAAGATCCGGCAGAAAGTGATGGGAAAAGCAGTGATATTTCCGAAAGCATTGATCCGGATAAAATGTCATTCCATGATCCGGAGCTTCTTGGAGATCCGAAGGATGCCGAGGATAAGCTGAACGCCATGAAGGAGAAGCTGGGAACCGTCAAAAAGGAGGAGCCTGAGAAGCCGGAAGAGCCTGCACCGACGCTGGAAGAGTGTATGCAGGAGCTGGATGAACTGATCGGACTGGAAAATGTGAAGGAAGATGTGAATACGCTGATCCATACGCTGGCTGTCAATCAGAAGCGAAAAGAAATGGGACTGTCCATTCCGAACTTCAGTAACCATCTGGTATTCTACGGGAACCCGGGAACCGGCAAAACAACGGTGGCCAGAATTCTGGCAAAGGTCTACCGTGCGCTTGGAATTCTCTCCAGGGGACAGCTGGTGGAGACGGATCGTGCAGATCTGGTTGCCGGTTATGTGGGACAGACAGCGATCAAGACAAAGGAAGTGATTCAGTCAGCCATGGGCGGCGTACTGTTTATCGATGAGGCCTATACACTGGCCCCGTATGGTTCCCCGAATGATTTCGGCCATGAGGCGATCGATACGCTGCTGAAAGCAATGGAAGACAGCCGGGATGATCTGATCGTGATCGTTGCCGGTTATCCGGACCTGATGGAGCATTTCATCGATTCCAATCCGGGTCTGAAATCCAGATTCAACAAGTACATCAATTTTGAGGATTATACAGCCGAGGAGCTGGTAGAGATCTTCCTTATGCGCTGCAAAAAATATCAGTACACCATTGAGGATGAGCTGAAAGAAGAAATAACGGCGCATTTCAAGGGAATGCTGGCGAATAAACCGGAGAATTTTGCCAATGCCCGTGAGGTCCGCAATATTTTTGAAAAGATCGTGCAGGCGCAGTCTACCCGTTTGTATAAAGCGCAGTCTTTTGAAGAAGCTGATCTGACAACTCTGAAGGCGGAAGACTTCGGCGATGAAGAAGAGCAGGAAGCAAAAGCGGACACAGAAGAGGAGAAATTCCTGGAGATCATTACAGATCTGGATATCAAATAAAGAGTAGATGAACAAAGAAATCGCGCAGATCATAATGAAGGGCGCTGAACATGGAAACAGAAACACAAACACAAATAAACAACCAGGCAGCACGCCGTTATGAAGGATATATCGGTGTCTTTGACTCGGGAGTCGGCGGAATAAGCGTGCTGAAAGAACTGATCAAAGAACTTCCGGAGGAGAATTTCCTGTATTTCGGAGACTCAGCGAATGCTCCATACGGAGAAAAAACAAAGGAACAGGTCATTGATCTGTCCATGCAAATCGCCGATTATATGGCGGAAAGCGGCTGCAAGGCAATCGTCATCGCCTGCAATACGGCAACCAGCTGTGCGGCGGAAACAATTCGGGCAAAATACAGTGCGCAGATCCCGATCATCGGTATCGAGCCGGCACTGAAGCCGGCAGCGAAGGCGCATCCGCAGGGACGGATCCTGGTCATGGCCACAGAAGTAACACTGACGCTGGAGAAATATCATGAGCTGTCCGGACGCCTGGAGGGAAAAGCGGAATTCATCCCGGTTGCCTGTACCGGTCTCGCGCAGCGCGTGGAAAAGGGAGCTTTGCAGGAGCCGGATGTGGAACAGCTGCTGGAAGGTCTGATGGGACAGTATCGCGGACAGGTGGACGGCGTCGTACTTGGCTGCACCCACTATCCGTTTGTGAGACAGCAGGTACGCAAGGTTCTGGGCGGGATCCCTGCCTATGACGGCGGCGAAGGAACGGCACGGGAACTGCACAGACAGCTGCAGCTGCACGAATGTGTGAAGGCGGACGGACAGAAGGGACAGGCAGTTCTGGAGTCCAGCAGGAAGGATCCGGAGACAGAGAAGGTATATAAGGAACTTTTCGAAGCGGAACTGCAGTAATAGAAATATGAATGGACAGAGTATCGGGGGACAGCAGAGATGAACACGGTGTTGGAAATGAACAGAGAGGATTTCCGGATGCGGATCGTTCCGGTGAAGGAAAATATTTTCCGCTGTGTATACAGCAAAAAAGAGATCAGGGATACGAAATCTCTGATCATTGAGAAAAGAGAGACGGAGAATGCTGCAGCAGAAGCGGATGCAGCGGCGTATACAATAAAGAGTAGCCGGGTCCTGGCAGAGGTCTGTCCGGAGACAGGGGCTGTCTGCTGGAAGGATGCCGACGGCAGTATTCTTCTGCAGGAAGGCGGCAAGGAATTTATCGAGGTCCCGGTAGAGATCTATACTACCGGCGGCGAGACACCGATCGTTGATCGTGTCAAGACGGTAGACGGTGAGCGCAACTTTATCCGCAATCTGAAAAAAGTAGTGGATCATCAGGCATATCAGGGAAGACTGCATTTCCGGTTTGCCGATGGGGAGCGCATTCATGGTCTGGGGCAGGCAGAAGACGGCGTGTACAATTACCGGAATCACACCCAGTATCTGTATCAGCATAACATGCGGATCCCGATGCCCATGTTTGTATCGGACCGCGGCTACGGCATTCTGTTTGACTGCACATCATTGATGACCTTCAACGATACCGAGTTCGGTTCCTACATGTTCTTTGATGCTGTTGCGCAGCTGGACTACTATTTTGTAACAGGAAAAGATCTGGATGAGATCATTGCCGGTTTCCGTTATCTGACCGGCGATGCTTCCATGCTTCCGAAGTGGGCATACGGCTATGTGCAGTCCAAGGAACAGTACTATTCCGCAGCAGAGATGGCGGAAGTTGTAAAAAAATACCGCAGTCTTGACGTTCCCATCGACTGTATCGTGCAGGACTGGAACTCCTGGCCGGAGGGACAGTGGGGACAGAAGTCCCTGGATCCGGGCCGTTATGCGGATGTAAAAGAAAAAATGCAGGAGATCCATGATATGCATGTGCACACCATGGTTTCCGTATGGCCGAATATGAACACCGGCACCCCGAACCATACCGAGCTGACAGAAGCCGGCTATATGCTGAACGATCTGGCAACTTATGATGCCTTCAATGAAAAAGCAAGGGAGATCTACTGGAAACAGGCAGAAGAAGGTCTGTATGCGAATGGATTTGACTCCTGGTGGTGCGACTCCACCGAGCCGTTCTCCGGACCGGACTGGGGCGGTGAGATCAAGAGAGAGCCCTGGGTGCGTTTCCAGCTGGTGGGAACCGAGCACAAGAAATATCTGCCGGCGGAAAAAGCCAATGCCTATGCGCTGATGCATGCGAAGGGCATGAGTGAGAATCAGAGAAAGAGTTATCCGGACAAGCGCATGCTGAATCTGACCAGATCCGGCTATGCATCCGGACAGAAATACGGAGCCATGCTCTGGTCCGGCGACATTACGGGATCCTGGACAACGATGAAGAAACAGATTGCCGAAGGTCTGAATATGGCCATGTCCGGTTATCCGTACTGGACATTGGATATCGGCGGCTTCTTCACAGTCGGTAAGGAATGGACAAAGAGAGGATGCTCCTGCAATACCGATCCGACACCAAAATGGTTCTGGAAGGGAATCTACGATGACGGAGTGAAGGACAAAGGCTATTGCGAGCTTTATACCCGCTGGATCCAGATGGGCTGTTTCCTGCCGATGTTCCGTTCCCACGGTACCGATACGCCGCGAGAAATCTGGAATTTCGGTGAAAAGGGAACCATGTTCTATGATGCAATTGAAAAATACATCCGTCTTCGTTACCGCCTGATGCCCTACATCTATGCGATGGCAGGTGCTGTCCGCCGGAATCGCTTTACGATCATGCGAAGCCTGCTGTTTGATTTTGCTGCCGATGAAAAGGCAAAAGACATCGATACCGAGTTTATGTTCGGCAGAAATCTGCTGATCTGCCCGGTACTGGAGCCGATGTATTACGAGAACAACAGCCGTCCGATTGAGAGAGAAAAGGAAAAGCAGGTCTATCTGCCGGCAGGAACCGACTGGTATGACTTCCGAAATGACCGTTATTATGAAGGCGGACAGGAAGTAAGGGTAGAGGCACCGCTGGATTCGATGCCGGTCTTCGTAAAAGCCGGCAGCATTCTTCCGATGGAGGAGTCCCTCAGCTATGCACAGGAGCATTCCGACCGTCCGATGGAGATCCACGTATATCGCGGCGCCGATGCGGAATTTACCCTGTATGAAGATAACGGGGAAGATTATTCCTATGAGAACGGAGCATTTGCGACCACCCGGCTGATCTGGAAGGAAGCAGAAGGAAAGCTTACGATCGGGAAGAGAGAAGGTTCTTACCCGGGGATGCAGCCGGAGAGAGAATATACGGTGATCCTGCACGGGTAAATGTCAGCTGAAGCTGACCTGAATCCCGCACTAAGTCTCGCAGAGCTCGACTTGAACCTGAGTCGGAAATGACACCGAGCAGATCCTGAAGCTGTGAGAAATCGATCATGCATTCACCTTTATAAATTCCAACAGGGACGCTGTCGGAAAAAATGATACAGCAAAGAGATATCCGTTGTTCCGAATCATGGAAGATGCGTTTGGAAAGGATAGCGGGGCAGGAAAGGAAGAGGATTTGATCAATACTTCATATAAGAAAACAAATCGGAAGCAGAAACAAATGCGCAGAGCAGCACTGCTTTTATGCATGAGTCTTGCAGCAGGTGTTCTGAACGGCTGCGGAATGCCCAAGCCGGCAGAGCAGTTTTTTAAAGAGACCGGATTAACGGAAAAAATCGACGAAGTGACGGATGCGGGAACCGATACCCTGCTGGAGACGATCGGGGAGCTTACCGAAGAGACGGCAGACAGCAGGGAGGGCGATACAGAAAGTGATGCAGAGGCTTCGGAAGATGTTTCACCGCTGGAAATTGTCAGCGGGCTTGATAATTATACCGAGAAGCTCTGGGAAGGGGACACGCTTTTCTATAATCCTGCAGACTATTATTATTACTACACCGTTCTGAATGCGGAGGAGCAGGAGATCTACAACGGCCTGATGCAGCTGATCCGGAATCCGTCTTCCACAGAGTATAAAAAGAAACTGAATGTCACGATCAATCCATCGACAGAGGAGTTTACGACCGAGATCTCCAGGGCATATCAGGCGATGATCTTCGACCATCCGGAATACTTCTGGTTCCGGCAGAATAACGGAAATTTCCGGTATTATTATAATCCGGTGGCATTGTCCGGTGATTATACGGTAATGATCCAGCTGACGGAAGCTTATGAGAATTATGAAACGGAGATGCAGACATTCAATCAGGCGGTACAGGACTTCATGGCAGATATCGATCTGTCACAGCCGCAGGAGTGGATCGCACTGCAGATCCATGATAAGCTGATCGACCTGGTACAGTATGATGATGCTCTTGCCGAGCAGTTTACATCCAGCGAAGAATCGGCATATGACTATGGGTACTCGGCATATGGTGCCCTGGTTGCAAACAGTCGTGGTGAAGCGAATACCTGTGTATGCGACGGGTATTCCTATGCGTATGAATATCTGCTGCAGATGGCCGGTATTCCGGTTACCCGTGTAGGAGGCATGGGAGGTACTTCCGGGGAGACGGCAGGGCCGCATTCCTGGAATCTTGTAATGCTTGACGGGGAGTGGTATGAGACCGATCCCACCTGGGATGATGTGGCTCTGAATATCGATCCGGAGGATCCGGATCGTGATTTGCTGGAAAGTGCGCTGGCAGATCAGGATTACAGCAATAAGCTGCATCACCATCTGTATAATCGGACAACAGAGGGAATGAATTCCTTTGAACCGGACTGGACCTATGCCTATTACTGGGAAGATGGTTCCTATGCGACGTTTTTGAGTTCTTCGGTTCATATCCGGGATAGTGAGGAAAGTTCGGATGACGGCGATTATCTGTCACGTTATGCACCGACAGCCACCGGAACACAGTTCAGTTATGAAAATATGATGGAAATAACAGAATAATAAAGCGACTTTGTGAGTGGAAATGACCCGGCGGAGCTGCCGTTGGTATTCTGTGATTTGTGAAGTCGAGAACAGGAAGGCATATACATAGAAAACATGAAAAAAGAATAGCAGGAAGAAAAAGGGGCCGCAGCTGATGACATGGATCAGCTGCGGCAGCTCTATATAGGGATCAGAATAAGATCTGAAGTTCAGGACGAACAATGTCTTCTTTACGAATACCGAATTTTTCTACGTTATATTCATCAACGGCATCGATGAGCCAGTGATAGACCTGCGGGAATACAGAACCCGGACCACCCTGGGCGATACACGGAATAAAGCCTTTCGGGGTTCCGATCGCATCCAGGACTTCATAGACACATTTCTTGATCATCTCCGGAGTAGCATCGGCACGATCGACCATTGCTCCGTCAAATCCACCCATGAATGTGATCTTGTCTCCGTATTTTTTAACCAGTTCCGGAAGATTGTTGGAGGACATGCAGCCCTGCCATACATCGATGCCGATATCGATCAGTGTAGGAACGAGAGTAGCTCCATAGCTGTCGGAATGGTGGAAGACATATTTGCATCCATGATCATGATAATAACCGTAAAGCGTATGATACGCATCTCCGAAATATTCACCGAACATATCCGGACTGATGAAGGTACTCTTCATGCTGCCAAAGTCATCATGATGGAAGAGTGCTTCCGGTTTCAGATGCGTACAGATTCCTTCTGCAAGCTCCATCTCCCAATCCAGAATATATTTAATGAACTCTTCTACTTCATCGGGATACTCATAGAAAGCCATCAGAGCATTTTCGATACCTGCACAATGATGCATTCTCTCAAAAATTCCGGGAGCAATAAAGGAAGCTTTGAATGCCTGGGATCCGTCTACAGCATCATACTGCTCTTTAAACATTGCCCATTCTTCATCGGTAAATTTCAGTGAAGGGGCTTTTACATAATCTTTCCAGTTTTCGAAATCTTTTAATACGATCTTTTCCGGTGTGTGAACGGGAAATGCGCCGGGAACACCTTCGGGATAGCTGTTGGTAACGCCCCATGCATCTACAATATTTTCTTCGCCTTTTTTGGGCTTGGGATTATGAAGCACAAAGGGATTGAATAATAAGCGTATTCCTTCATAGTTGTTGCTGTAACGTTCCGGTGTGCCCTTAATGGTGGCATCCAGAATTTCTTTTGCGTTGTACATGGGAATCCTCCTGCATATTCTAATGTTTATTTGTGTACAATTGTACGATGAATAATCGGAGGTGTGAAGGGAAATTGGTTAAAATGTTTAAATAGTATACAAATGCAACGTTATTTTTGAAGATATCAGACAAAGAAATAGACAGGGAGTATATACTTTTTTATGAAAAAGAAAAAACGACCACGCGAAGATTTGACTTCAGCGTGGTCGTTTATCTCAGTCGAGAAGACTCCCACTTCTGCAAGTGGTGAGCAATTACAAGATCATCTCAGTGGGAGTCCAATCTCCGACTGAGATAAATGCTCCGCGGGGATGCGCAGGGATTCGGATGGGTAGATGTCAGCTAAAGCTGACCCGAATCCCGCGCCAAGTCTCGCAGAGCTCGACTTGAATAGATGTATAGATGAATCAAAAAGACAGATCAGGCAGCTTTCATTTTTTTGGAAAGTGCGCGATACAGCAGAGTAAGAACGATACCTGCGATGTTCAGACCGATGGCAATGATAAATGCATTCTTATAAGATCCGGTAGAAGCGAATACATTCTTCATGATGGTCGGGCCAAAGAAGCCTGCCAGTGCGAATCCGATGAACATGATACCGTAGTTAACGCTGTTGTTCTTCGGACCAAACTGGTCTGCAGTGAATCCCGGATATACGCCCATGAAAGCACCGAAGCAGAAACCTACAAGAGCAATACCAACATAGAAGGTTACGTATGCACCGGTTCCGCTGACGGCCAACAGACCAAGACCTGCGATAGACAGAACACAGGCAAGGGTCAGGGTGTTGATACGGCCGATCTTATCGGACAGGAAACCAGCCACAAGACGTCCGCCTGCATTGAACAGAGCAAGAACGGATACAGCCAGAGCAGCGGAAG
>JAUNAK010000099.1 GCA_030527665.1 Eubacteriales bacterium | reverse complement strand
TCTGCACATCCGAATCCCTGCGCAAATAAAGTGTCGCAATATTCTTCTTTACGGAAACAATTTTCTATTTTATAATAAAATACAACTACATAGAGTTTATCAGTATCCAAACAGGATGTTAAGGAAAACAGGTGAAATTCCTGTACGTCGCCAGCGCTGTAATTGAGGGAGTCTGCTTTAAGAAGTCACTGGGTAACCGGGAAGGCGAAGCAGATCATGATCCGTAAGTCAGAATACCGGCTGATAAACGAAAGCGTATACGCTGAAGAAGAACATGATGCTAAAGTGTTCTCTCTTTAAGCGTATTTTTTTTACCAGTTCCATTACGGATATCAGAAAGGAGTATCATGGAAAAAATCTTTCACTTAAAACAGAACGGAACCACCGTTCGAACGGAGATCAGGGCAGGTCTCACAACCTTCTTTGCAATGGCTTATATCATTTTTGTCAATCCCTCTATCCTCTCTGCTACAGGCATGAATTCTGCCGGAGTCATGATTGCCACCTGTGTTTCCGCAGCTATAGGATCTGCTCTGTGTGCCTTATTCAGCAACCAGCCCTATGCACTTGCCGCAGGTATGGGATTAAATACATTCTTTGCATTCACACTCTGTAATCCGGACGGATACGGATACACCTGGCAGCAGGCTCTCGGCTTAACTCTGCTCGCAGGCTTTCTCTTCCTGATCATTACGATCACTCCGCTTCGTTCCATTGTGATCCAGGCGGTACCGAAAAATCTGAAACATGCAATCAGTGCAGGTATGGGATTATTCATTGCTCTGATCGGACTGCTGAATGCCGGATTGATTACGATGAATACCGGATTTCCTGCTCTAGGTGATCTGAAAAGTCCCGCCTGCCTGCTGACGATATTCGGTCTGGTCGTCACTTCCATACTTGTCGTCTGTCATGTGCAGGGCAGCCTGATCCTCGGCATGCTGGCAACGGTTCTTCTTTCTCTGATTACCGGTCAGACCGCTCTTCCGACACAGATCGTCAGTGCTCCGACGGCCTTTGGTACGGTGTTTATGAAGCTCCGTTTTTCCGGGTTGCTGAAGGGAAGCGGCTTATCTGCTGTGTTTGCCCTGACTGCTCTCCTTTTTACGATGACCATGATCGACATGTTTGATACGGTAGGCTTCCTGATCGGAGCTTCATCTGCCGCAGGAACGATGGATGAACAGGGCAATGTACCGAAGATGGGACAGGTTCTTGCAGCTGATGCAGCCTCTACCATGGTCGGTGCTCTCTGCGGTACCTCCACGGTTACCTCTTTTGCCGAATCCTCTACAGGTATCTCTGCAGGAGGCAGAACTGATCTGACCTCTGTTACAACAGGCGTCTGCTTTCTTCTGGCAGTCTTTTTTGCACCGCTGACCGGAATCGTCAGTTCTGCAGCCACTTCCCCGGCCCTGATCATTGTAGGCATGTACATGCTGATGGATGTCCGAAATATCGATTTTTCTTCCATGGATCAGGCAATACCGGCATTCCTGACGATTCTGATGATGCCCATGTCATATTCTATTACCGCAGGAATCGGCATCGGCTTTATTGCTCATGTCATCTGTAAGCTCGCAGCCCGAAAAACAAAAGAACTCAATCCTGCAATGCTGGTGATCGGTCTGGTGTTCCTTCTGTATTTCTGTCTATGACAGAAAACATGAATTTCAAAAACGAATCTGTGTCCGGCGCTGCAGGTCTGTGAGGCATGCAGCACCGAACACAGCAGAAAAAAGATAGTACTTCTTTTCTCCGCATTCTGTGCAGATGTAATGCGTCAATACCCCCTTTCCATTTTCTCCCCAAACGCTTCGGATCTGTTCTGGGACCTCAAAGGGATCTCTTTTTCCGGTGTTCTGTTCATTACTGGCACCACCAGTGCAGAAGCACCCATAATTGCATACCATCCGATTCCCTCGTCACGCCATCCCGCTTTGATCAGTGCTTCCTGCTCACCTTTTTCGGTGGTATAGTTATGAGCCCCGGCTTTAGCATTCGGATTATATGCTCGATATACGGGAACCCCTTCTTTGGAAGTTGAATACCAGCCGATTCCTTCATAGCTCCAGCCTGCCTGCACCAGATACTCTCTCTCACCTGCATCCATAGTGTAATGATGATCCCCTGCATTGGGATTGTACAGTCTGTATACCGGTGTATCACTATGGGATGGTGCGGCCCAGCCGCCTCCCTCATAGTTCCAGCCGACAACTTCCAGATGTGTCTTCTCTTCCTCATCGTCCGTATAAAAATGTTCACCGCTGTTTGGATTATACAGCCGATACATAAAAGAAGCACTCCTTCCCAGCAGTACCTCCTCATCACTGCCTTCTGCAGGCTCCTCAGCAAGCAGCAGCTCTGCACTTTCCTTCGTTGCTGCCTGATCTGCATTCTTCCATTCTTCTGCATACACGGACATGGATCCTGCAGCAAGACTGCAGATTAAACTCATCACAACAATTTTCTTTTTCATACTTTCTTTTCCTTTCCTATGCTTTATGAATTCTTTCTGAATCCTATTCTAAACGAAAAAGTATTTTAGAAAAATCGCTCTCAGGTTTAAAATGCGAAAGCAAAGGAATGTCTGCCAATCGTTCTCTTTGCATGACCGGCAGAAAAAATGCCCTTACCGCAAATCGAATCGATTTACAGCAAGGGCATTTCTTTTTCATCAGCCTCCCAGATACGCTTTCCGTACCTGTTCGGATTTGATCAGTTCTTCACCGGTTCCGGTCAGTGTAATTCTGCCAGACTCCAGAACATACGCACGATCCGCAACAGAGAGTGCCATCTGTGCGTTCTGCTCAACCAAAAGGATCGTAGTTCCCTCTTTATGAAGATCGCGGATAATCGTAAAGATCTCATCTACCATGATCGGAGCAAGTCCCATCGAAGGCTCATCCAGCATCAGCAGCTTCGGAAGTGACATCATCGCACGTCCCATTGCAAGCATCTGCTGCTCACCGCCTGAAAGAGTTCCGGCGATCTGTTTGCGGCGCTCCTTCAGTCTCGGGAAATGCGCATATACACGCTCCAGAGACTCATCATAGGTATTTTTCGGAGCGGTAAAGGCTCCCATGTCCAGATTTTCTTCTACGGACATCTGAAGAAAGATACGTCTTCCTTCCGGACAATGTGCAAGGCCCATACCAACAAGCTTGTATGCCGGAATCGAGCTGATATCCGCATCCATAAATGTAATAGAACCTGTCTTGGAACGAAGCAGTCCGGAAACGGTATGTAAGGTCGTACTTTTTCCGGCACCGTTGGATCCGATCAGTGTTACGATCTCTCCCTGATTTACTTCGAAGGAGATATCCTTTACAGCATGAATGTTGCCGTAATAAACATTCATGTCATCAACTTTTAACATGCTCATGCTTAAACCTCCCTGTTCTTACCAAGATATGCCTCAATAACTGCCGGATTATTCTGGATCTCTTCTGCGGTTCCTTTTGCGATGACTTTACCGAAGTTCAGAACACAGATTCCTTCGCAGATACCCATAACCAGGTTCATATCATGCTCGATGAGGAGGATCGCAATCTGGAATTCATCACGAATTCTGGCAATCGTTTCCATCAGTTCCATCGTCTCATTCGGGTTCATTCCTGCAGCCGGCTCGTCCAGCAGAAGCAAGGACGGGTTTGTTGCAAGTGCACGAATGATCTCCAGTCGACGCTGTGCACCGTAAGGAAGAGAACCTGCCTTCCATTCCGCCTGATTTTCCATACCGAAAATGGACAGAAGCTCCAATGCACGTTCATGCATCTTCTTCTCATTCTTCCAGTATCTGGGAAGACGAAGAATACCTTCTGCAGTCGTATACTTCATCTGATTCTGCAGTCCGATCTTAACATTTTCTTCTACCGTCAAACGGTCAAACAAACGAATATTCTGGAATGTACGTGCAATTCCCATCTGATTGATCTGTGCAGTTGTCTTGCCGCCGGTATCCATGCCATTCAGCATGATCGTTCCCTCTGTCGGCTGGTATACCTTTGTCAGAAGGTTGAATACAGTTGTTTTTCCTGCACCATTCGGTCCGATCAGACCGGCGATCTCTGTTTTTCCGATGATCAGGTTGAAATCATCAACTGCTTTCAGTCCACCAAACTGAATTCCCAGTCTTCTGCACTCCAGAACCGGTTCTTTATCCAGATCCCTCTCCGGAACAAGGGAACGACTGGGGAACGGTACCATATTGCCTTTTTTAATCTTATCTGATTTATAAGCCATTCTTCAGTTCCTCCCTTATTTAATCCTTCTTCTTGCCGAGACCGGTAAGAAACAGAATAACTTTTTTATTGTTGGTAATGATCATTACAAGAATAAGAACGATCGCATATACCAGCATACGGTAATCGGAGAATGCACGAAGCAGCTCCGGAAGTACATACAGAATCGTTGCCGCAATGATCGTACCCTGAATATTGCCAAGACCGCCAAGAACAACATATACAAGGATCAGAATCGATGTATTGAAGTTAAACTTTGTTGCAACGATACTGGAATAATTCAAACCATACAGTACACCTGCTGCACCGGCGAGACCGGCAGAGATTACAAATGCGATCATCTTATATGTTGTTACATTCAGGCCGCAGGACTCGGCAGCAATACGATTGTCACGAATCGCCATTACTGCACGTCCGGTACAGCTCTTTACAAAGTGCTGTACAACAAAAAGCACAACGAGAATAAGAATGAAGCCTGCTGTAAAGGATGAGATTGTTGTCGTACCGACAGCACCCTGCGCACCCTGAATAATTGCCTTTCCGCCTTCTGCAAGATGCAGATCCGCAGCAGTTTTGGCACCGGATGCATTAAATACGATATGAAGACCGTTCTTATCAACACCTACGATCAGACAGGTGATCAGATCCTTAATGATCTCACCAAAAGCCAGCGTAACGATAGCCAGATAGTCACCCTTCAGTCGAAGAACCGGAATGCCGATCAAAAATCCGAAGAAGCTGGCAAAAACCGCACCGATCACAACTGCAATAAGCAGACGCAGTGCTGTATTCGGAACAGCATTGATCAGACTTTCCGAAACAACGATACCTGTGAAAGCACCGATACTCATGAAGCCTGCATGTCCCAGGGACAGCTCACCAAGAATACCGACGCAGAGATTCAGTGCCAGTGCAGCAGCAATATACGCACACACCGGAACCAGCAGTGCTGTATGCGCACGCTTCAGAATTCCGCCGTTCTGCAGAATCATCAGAATCACGAATGCAGCAGTAACCGCAACATAGGTCAGATTATCTTTCTGACGGGAGATAATATTATTTCTGCCTTTCATTTTTCTACCTCCCTTATACTTTCTCAGAAATCTTCTTGCCCATGATTCCTACCGGACGAACAAGAAGTACGATAATCAAAACAGCAAATACGATCGAGTTGGCAAGCTGTGTTGAAATATAAGCCTTTGCCATAGACTCGATGATACCAAGCAAAAGTCCGCCGATGAAGGCACCCGGAATCGATCCGATACCACCAAATACCGCAGCTGTGAACGCTTTGATACCCGGCATGGAACCGGTGGTCGGCATCAGCGTCGGATATGCCGAGCAAAGAAGTACACCTGCAACTGCTGCAAGTGCGGATCCGATCGCAAAGGTTACCGAGATGGTCTGGTTAACATTGATACCCATCAGCTGTGCAGCCCCCTTGTCTTCCGAGCATGCACGCATGGCTTTACCCATTTTACTCTTATTAACAAAGGTCTGCAGTGCGATCATGATAGCCACACAGACAAGAACGGTTACGATCGATGAAACAGATACCTTTAATGCACCGCCGGCAAAGGTAAGTGTTCCGCTGATTACCGGTGTATAGGATACCGGATTGGCACCCCAGATCAACTGTGCAGAGTTCTGCAGAAAATAAGAAACACCGATAGCCGTGATCAATACAGCAAGAGAAGTGGCTTCCCGAAGCGGCTTATAAGCAAGCCCTTCAATAACCACACCAAGAACAGTACAGACAATGATTGCCAGAATAACAGCAAGCCAACTCGGCAAATGCAGGCTGTTCATAACAATAAAGGATACGTAACCACCGATCATGATTACATCACCATGAGCAAAGTTCAGCATCTTGGCAATACCGTAAACCATGGTATAGCCGAGTGCGATCAGCGCATATACACTTCCCAAGCTCAATCCACTGATAAGATAGGATAAGAATTCCATAGAATAGTCCCCTCGTTTTCATCTTCTGTTGACAGTTTCTAAAAAGCAAACACCGGATGCTCGATTGATCAGCATTCCGGAATTGTCTGCCGTTGACAAAGCACCACACGTCCATGAAAGATACGCATAGTACCACTTTACACTTACGATGATGTTTTGGCAACGGCAAACAGTAATTATGCTCATATCCTATAAGCATTCCTTCATCATATCTCATAAGATGAAGAAAACTGCCGGACCGAAGATCCGGCAGTTGATAAATCACTTGCACATATACAATTACGGTGTTACGTAAACACCCTCTTTGATAACAACAGCTCTCGGTGCTTTGGAAACCTCACCGGTTGCTGCCCATGTCATAGCCTCACCGGTAAGACCGTCTACAGAGATCTTTGTCATAACCGGAATCAGTGCTTCACAGATAGCAGCTGCATCCATATCAGCGGTGCATCCGGCTTCCTGAATAGCTGCATAAACGGTGTAAACAGCATCGTAAGAATCAGCTGCGAACTGGTTCGGAGTATCTTTGTATTTCTCTGTGTAGGTCTTTACAAAGTTCTGTGTACGCTCATCTTCTGCATCTGCAGAGAACGGAGTCAGAAGCATAACACCTTCAGCCAGGTTAGTATCAAATCCTTCCATAGTAAGGATACCATCCATACCGTCTACACCAAACCAGATCGGTGCAAATCCCATAGCATCTGCCTGAGCAAGGATGATGGATGCCGGCTGATAATAGATCGGAAGGAATACAAGTGTAGCACCTGCAGACTGTGCTGCTGTCAGCTGTACAGAGAAGTCTGTAGCTGTATCATCGGTAAATGTTCCCTCGTATACAACCTCAAGGTTGTTCTCACCAGCTTTAGCTACGAATGTATCATGAATACCCTGAGAGTATGCATCATCGTTTTTGTAGATAACTGCGATCTTATTGTCTGCCATATTCTCAGAAATATAATCTGCAGAAGCAGAACCCTGGTTCGGGTCTGTGAAGCAAACCTGGAATACATTGTCTTTTCCTTCAACTACTGCAGTAGAAGAAGCAGACGGTGTGATCTGGAATACTCTGTCTTTGTTGGTCTCAGCAGAAACAGCAACACACGGTGCTGTAGTTGTTGTACCAACAAGTGCCTGCATTCCCCAGTCCATAAGGTTGTTGTAAGCATTTACAGAAGTCTCTGCATCATGAACATCATCTTCTGCTTTCAGCTCAAACTGGATATCTCCGCCCAGTGCGTTGATCTCATCAACAGCAATCTGTGCACCATTGATAACAGCGTTGCCATAGATAGCAGCACCGCCGGTCAGCGGTCCGATTGCTCCGATCTTAAATGTGCCGCCAGCTGCACCAGCCGGTGCTGCTGCCTCGGAAGTTGCTGCTTCAGATGCAGCTGTCTCGGAAGCATTTCCATTGGAGGAGCTTCCACATGCAGCTAAGGATGCTGCCATAGCTGCGGCAAGAATTACGCTAAGAAATTTCTTTTTCATAATGATTCTCCTTTACAAAATAATTGTTCTTATTCTATTATACCCGCAATAAAATTTCAAGAGAAACATGTGATTTAAACAATTATTTTTCATTGCGGACGTATAACAGGCTAAAAAAAGAAATATATTCAAAAAAAGGTGACCCTGTTCAGGTCACCTTTGACTCTTAAAAGATACATACCTTCAAAACTGAATACACATTTCCATACCTTTATGAGGATGGCCAAAATTTGTTCTTAAAAGTTTGTTTTAGTCTTTGTACTAAAACCGGTCATCTCGCATCTTCGATGCTCGATGTCATTTGCTTCGCAAATGTCCGTCTGCAGATTCTGTCGGTCTTCGGAATGCAAGCATTTTGAATTCCTTCAATACCGATCGGTCACTTCGCATCTCCGATGCTCAGTGACATTTGCTCCGCAAATGTTCATATGGATATCCTGCCGTTTCTCGGAATGCAAGCATTCCTCGTTCACGTCATGATCTCCATATGACCGCTCTTAAGTTATTTGGTCAAACCCTCGACCGATTAGTAATGGTCAGCT
>JAUNAK010000029.1 GCA_030527665.1 Eubacteriales bacterium | reverse complement strand
CATCAATCTTGATAATGATTGATGAATCGCGCCCCAACATTTATTTTAGAGCCACCTTTTTTAAACCCATATACTTGACGTAATAATTCATACTCGGTAAAATTAATTAGCTGTTTATTCGATTATTATTAAAGGAGGGTTACTACTTTGAAGATTATTATGCTTGGAGCTCCGGGAGCCGGCAAAGGTACACAGGCGAAGAAAATCGCTGCGAAATATGGGATTCCGCATATCTCCACCGGTGATATTTTCCGGGCTAATCTGAAACAGGGTACCGAACTTGGAAAAAAAGCCAAAGTTTATATGGATCAGGGACTTCTTGTTCCGGATGAACTTACCTGCGATCTGGTAGTTGACAGAATATCTCAGCCGGATGCAGTCAATGGATATGTGCTTGATGGATTCCCAAGAACGATTCCGCAGGCCGAATGTCTGACAAATGCACTCAAAGAAAGAAACGAATCCATGGATATTGCTATTGATGTGACTGTTCCGGATGAGAACATTATTAATCGTATGTCCGGCAGACGTGCCTGCCTTGGATGCGGTGCAACCTATCATATTGAATTTAATCCGACAAAAACCGAAGGTGTCTGTGATGCCTGCGGCGGCGAGCTTGTTCTCCGTGATGATGATAAGCCGGAAACAGTAAAGAAGCGTCTGGATGTATATCATGCACAGACACAGCCGCTGATCGATTATTATACCAAAGCCGGAATTCTTTATTCCGTAGATGGAACACAGGATATCGACAAAGTTTTTGAAGATATCACAAAAAAACTCGGCTGATTGTCGGTCTGACGTACTGAGGAGTGTAATTGACCATGTCAGTGACAATAAAAAGTTCTCGTGAAATAGAAAATATGAGGGTATCCAACCACCTTCTGCAGCAGGTCTTTTGTGAAGTTGAGAAAATGATCAAGCCTGGTATCTCAACATACGATATCGACAGAGAAGCTGAAAAAAAGATTCGTTCACTGGGCGGTGTTCCTAACTTTCTGAATTACTCCGGTTATCCTGCCTCTGTATGTGCTTCTGTAAATGAAGAGGTCGTACATGGTATTCCGAATCGCAGCAAGATTCTGAAAGACGGGGATATTATCAGTATCGATATGGGGTTGATCTACAATGGTTATCATTCCGATTGTGCTAGAACATATGCAGTCGGAACAATCAGTCCTGAAGCGCAGAAACTGATCGATGTAACCAGACAGAGCTTCTTTGAAGGAATGAAATTTGCAAAAGCCGGAAATTATCTGCATCAGATATCGAAAGCAATCGGTAATTATGCGGAATCCTTCGGATACGGAGTTATTCGTGATCTTTGCGGTCATGGAATAGGTACCCATATGCATGAGGATCCTATGATTCCGAATTTTGCACAAAAGACAAACGGTATTCGTCTTCAGGCGGGTATGACGCTGGCAATCGAACCGATGATTGCAGCAGGTACCTGGGAAGTCGATTGGATGGATGATGGCTGGACAGTAGTTACTGCCGACGGATCCCTTGCCGCACATTATGAGAACACGATTCTGATCACCGAAGGAGAGCCGGAGATTCTGACTCTTCGGGATGATGAGGTCAGAATATGAAACAGCTTGAGAAAGGCATGTTTGCCAGAAGCCTTGCGGGACACGATAAGGGCAGGCTGTATATAGTATTAGAAGAAAATGATAAATTCGTTCTGTTGGCAGACGGCATACGGGCAACGGTTGAAAAGCCGAAGCGAAAGAAACGGCTGCATGTGCAGCCGGACTTTCACAGTATGTTTTTACCGGCAGAAATAGAAATGGGACAGCAGACCCTGAATAATGAAAAAATAATCAAAGCGATCAAAGTCAAGGAGGGACATTCATGTCTAAATCAGATGTAATTGAAGTAGAAGGAACCGTACTGGAGAAGCTTCCGAACGCAATGTTCAGAGTAGAGCTTGAGAATAAGCATGTTGTACTCGCACATATCAGCGGTAAGCTGCGTATGAACTTCATCCGTATTCTTCCGGGAGATAAAGTAACACTGGAGCTTTCCCCGTATGATCTGTCCAAGGGACGTATTATCTGGAGAGATAAGTAATTACTGAAGTTTTGATGCACTGTATTCGAGTTTGACGCTCAAGACAAAATGCATACTTCGGCTCCTAGCTTAGCCTGGGGTGCTGCTCGGTTCGCACGGCTGATTTGCAGCCATTCGCGCAAACTCGCGCACAACACTGTCTTAGAAATGCAACAGTATAGCAAATGCGCTCAAACAGTGCGCTCGGTGGCTGCTGCCTGGTGCAAACCTCACGACGCACCCTGCGGCAGGCTTCGTGCGCCGAAGCATGATTCTGTCTTGAGCTGTGTTTCAAAGTAATATAATTATAGTAAATGAATTAAAGCCGCAAGTGCTACAAACACCGGCAAAGATGTCAAGATTTTACGTCTAGCAGATTTCACAAAAAATCTTTAAAAAATTCGTAAAAACTTCTTGCAATCTATTTTGCACGGTGCTAGAATAGCACTTGTGGCTTTATGCGCCTTATAAGGACTAACCCACCGGAATGGTGCATAAGAACACTAGAAACCTAGATGCTTTCAATAAAAGAAAGGAGGAGACTCATGAAGGTAAGATCTTCTGTTAAACCGATTTGCGAGAAATGCAAGGTTATCAAAAGAAAAGGCAAGATTCGTATCATTTGTGAGAATCCAAAGCATAAACAGGTTCAGGGTTGATCGATCCCTCGTAGCAACATACTGAATTGTTTATGTGGCTAATATTATAAAGTGAGACCTGACTGGCTGCGTCAGGATACCTCCGGCGGATGAAGCGCGGGAGCGTAACATCCCTTATAATATTACTTAAAACTTTCTCCGGGATTCCAAAGTTAAGGGGAAAGAAAGGCTGTCGCGTCTGACGGCTGGATGCGTACATACCGGCGCGTCCCATTTAAGATGGTATTACAACAGATCGAGAGAAGGGAGGCAGCATTCCCTTGGAACGATCACACAGAAGGAGGAAACGCACATGGCTCGTATAGCTGGTGTAGATTTACCAAGAGACAAAAGAGTAGAGATAGGTCTTACCTATATCTACGGAATCGGAAGAACATCTTCCAATCGTATCCTTGCGCAGGCTGGAGTTAATCCGGATACACGTGTAAGAGACCTTACCGATGAAGAGGTTAAAGCAATTGCTACCGTTATCGATGAGACTCAGACAGTAGAAGGTGATCTGAGACGTGAGATCGCACTGAACATCAAACGTCTTCAGGAGATCGGATGCTATCGTGGAATCCGTCATAGAAAAGGACTTCCTGTTCGTGGTCAGAAGACCAAGACAAACGCAAGAACTCGTAAAGGTCCGAGAAGAACCGTTGCAAACAAGAAGAAATAATTAACAATTTTATTTTTGAAAAGGTAGGTTAGTTTTTATTATGGCTAAAGCTGTTAAGAAAACGACAAAACGTCGTGTTAAGAAAAACGTTGAACGCGGTCAGGCACATATTCAGGCATCCTTCAACAACACAATCGTTACTCTGACAGATGCAGAGGGTAACGCACTGTCTTGGGCAAGTGCCGGTGGACTTGGCTTCAAAGGTTCAAAGAAATCTACTCCATATGCAGCACAGATGGCTGCAGAGACTGCTACAAAGGCAGCCCTGATCCACGGATTAAAGAGCGTAGATGTTTTCGTAAAAGGACCTGGTTCCGGCCGTGAGGCTGCAATCCGTGCATTATCTGCAGCAGGACTTACTGTTACAAGTATTTGCGATGTTACGCCGGTACCGCACAATGGCTGCCGTCCGCCGAAGCGTAGAAGAGTCTAATCAGGGAGGTCAGAAGTAATGGCAATTAATAGAACACCGGTACTTAAGAGATGCAGATCCCTTGGTCTGGATCCGACATATCTGGGTATTGATAAAAAATCCAAACGTCAGCCGAGAAATTCCCGCAGAAAAGTATCTGAGTATGGTATTCAGCTGCGCGAGAAACAGAAAGCTAAATTCATCTACGGAGTTCTGGAGAAACCGTTCCGTAACTACTACAAGAAAGCAGACCGCATGAAAGGTCAGACCGGTGCAAACCTGATGGCTCTTCTGGAGCTGCGTCTTGACAACGTAGTATTCCGTCTTGGCTGGGCTAGAACCAGAAAAGAAGCAAGACAGATGGTTGATCACAAGTTTGTAACCGTTAACGGCAAACAGGTTAACATTCCGTCTTACCAGGTAAAAGTTGGCGACGTGATCGAGATCAAAGAGGCTAAGAAATCCACTCAGCGTATGAAAGACATCGCTGATGCATGCGCAGGACGTACTGTTCCGGCATGGCTGGACGGCAACGCTGAGGCTCTTCAGGGAACTGTTAAAGAGGTTCCGACACGTGACCTCATCGATGTTCCGGTTGATGACATGGCTATCGTCGAGTTGTACTCCAAATA
The DNA here is from genome assembly GCA_030527665.1 of Eubacteriales bacterium. Taxonomy (GTDB): domain Bacteria; phylum Bacillota; class Clostridia; order Lachnospirales; family Lachnospiraceae; genus Bilifractor. The sequence goes on along the minus strand of JAUNAK010000029.1, from coordinate 27,587 downwards.
ATTAAACTCTGTCTGTGTGCGGCATTCTGCCGCACGCGGTTATATCAGATTCGTAACATGATGGTCATCCCTTAATATGGAGGAACTTACAGGTGTTTGATTTTAACAAACCTAAAATTGAGATTACAGAGATTTCAGAGGATAAAAAATTCGGTAGATTTGTAATCGAGCCGCTTGAGCGTGGATACGGAACTACCCTTGGAAACTCTCTTCGCAGAATTATGCTTTCATCTCTGCCGGGTGCAGCTGTAAGTCAGGTTAAGATCGAAGGCGTTCTTCATGAGTTCAGTTCTATTCCTGGAGTAAAAGAAGATGTAACCGAGATCATTATGAATCTTAAGAATCTTTCCATTAAGAACAGCAGCAGTACCGATGAGACCAAGATCGCTTACATCGAGTGTGAGGGTGAAGGCGTTGTTCGTGCTTCTGATATTCAGGTGGATCAGGATATTGAGATTATGAACCCGGATCAGGTTATCGCTCATCTGAACGGCGGACCGGATTGTAAGCTGTATATGGAGCTTACGATCACAAACGGACGTGGTTATGTTGGCGCTGATAAGGGAAAATCTGAGGACATGCCGATCGGCGTAATTGCAGTTGATGCAATCTACACACCGGTTGAGCGTGTAAATATGACTGTTGAAAATACCCGAGTTGGTCAGATCACAGACTTTGATAAACTGACTCTTGATGTTTATACAAAGGGAACTCTGGCTCCGGATGAGGCAGTCAGCCTTGCAGCAAAGGTTCTCAGTGAGCACCTTAAGCTGTTCATTGATCTCTCTGAGCATGCAAAAACTGCTGAGATCATGATCGAGCATGAAGAGACCGGAATTCATAAAGTTCTTGAGATGAATATCGATGAGCTTGAGCTTTCCGTTCGTTCTTATAACTGCCTGAAACGTGCAGGCATCAATACGGTTGAGGAACTCTGCAATAAGACTTCCGAGGATATGATGAAGGTTCGTAACCTTGGTCGTAAGTCCCTGGAAGAGGTTCTTGCAAAACTCAACGAGCTGGGACTTGCTTTAAAGCCCAGTGAAGCTCAATAAGAATCAGTTCTGCAGCAGCAGACAGGATTCCGAAGAGCGTTTGCCCTATATGGATTATACAGCGGATATCCAGTAAGACCGAAGAAGCATGGGTATTCGTTCCACAAACGGAGGAATTTTTTAAATGGCTAAATACAGAAAACTCGGAAGAACTTCTTCTCAGAGAAAAGCATTACTTAGAAACCAGGTTACCAATCTGCTGTACCACGGAAAGATCCGCACAACAGAGACAAAGGCTAAAGAGATCAAGAAGATCGCTGAAGGCCTGATCGCTCTTGCAGTTCGCGAGAAAGACAACTATGAGACAGTAACCGTTACCGTTAAGCAGCCGAGAAAGGATGCTGAGGGAAAACGTGTGAAAGAAGTTGTTGACGGCAAGAAAGTAACCGTTTATGACGAAGTACAGAAAGAGATCAAGAAGGACAGCGCTTCCAGACTTCATGCACGTCGTCAGATGATGAAAGTTTTCTATCCGGTAACTGAGGTTCCGGCTGAGAACAAGGGCAAAAAGAAAAACACCAAAGAAGTTGATATGGTAGCTAAGATGTTCGACGAGATCGCTCCGAAATATGCTGAGCGTAACGGCGGATATACCAGAATCATCAAGATCGGTCAGAGAAAAGGCGATGCAGCCATGGAAGTTCTGATCGAGCTTGTATAATTTATACTTATACGTGTTTGATACAGGATCCGGAGATTTCTCCGGATCCTTTTTTGTGGTTCAAAGTAAACAGTTATGTCGTGATTCGTCAGCAATCGTATCCCTTCAGCATTTTTGGCGATCTTAATGTAATAAAGGATGATTGACATTTCTGCGGAATGATATAAAATAACGATACGAAAACAGATTACGGAGGGCAGGCAGGACATGAAAAAGAAACTGCTGTTTATTGTAAATCCAAGATCCGGAAGAGGTATGATCAAAAACAGTCTTCTGGAAATTATCGATATTTTTATTAAAGGCGGATATGAAGTTATCACGCATATTACGCAGGCTCCCAGGGAGGCAGAAGATGTAGTTCGAGAACATGTTTCGGATGTCGATGCCATTGTCTGTAGCGGCGGTGACGGAACCCTTGATGAGGTTGTGGATGCGGTCATGAATCTTCGGCCGGACATGAAGATCGGTTACATTCCCGCGGGCAGTACCAATGACTTTGCCAACAGTCTTGGCATTGAAAAAAATATGGTTGAAGCTGCCAGGGATATTATGGTGGATGAGATCTATCAGTGTGATGTCGGTTCTTTTAATATGCATCATTTTGTATATGTAGCTGCTTTTGGAATGTTTACAAATGTATCCTATGAGACGGATCAGACTCTGAAAAATACGTTAGGTCATGTGGCTTATCTGTTGGAAGCCGGCAAACAGCTTCTTAACTTTCAGTCCTATCATATGCGTATCGTTGCGGATGGACGTTTGATCGAAGGGAACTACACCTACGGTATGATCACGAATTCCCGTCTGGTAGGCGGTATTAAAGGAATTACCGGACATGAGGTGGATATGAATGACGGTTTATTTGAAGTTACATTGGTTCATACACCTACAAATCCGGTAGAGTTAAATGAAATCATTCAGAACCTTCTCAGCGGGTCCGATGTTGGCTGTCCGCTTGTGGATAAGATCAAAGCTTCGCATCTGGTTATCGAAAGCAATGAGGAGCTTGCATGGACACTGGATGGAGAATATGGCGGAACATACAGGGAAGCAGAGATACAGAATCACCATAAATCCCTGCATCTTTTCCTGAATCGTGCGAAGACAGAACATCTGGCGGTACATCCTATTGCCGAAAATGTTGTTATGTCCGAATCTCAGCTGAACGACGGTGATTAAATGCAAAATACAACAAAAGAATAGGTAATATGCGGACTTGCTTAATAGATGTTATATAGGTATAATATATGGCGTTGAAGCAAGTCTTTGCTATTTATGATCCAACAGTGCTGTAGACATTCATAGGGAATCGTCATACAGGCACCTATAAAAGGAGGAATTATCATGTTTGTAAATGCTGCAGAAATGCTCCAGAAAGCAAAAGAAGGTCACTACGCAGTAGGCCAGTTTAACATCAACAACCTTGAGTGGACAAAGGCAGCTCTTTTGGCTGCAGAGGAAGCGAAATCTCCGATCATCCTTGGTGTTTCCATGGGTGCAGGAAAATATATGACAGGATATAAGACTGTTGCTGCTATGGTTAAAGCAATGATCGAAGCTCTGAATATCACTGTTCCGGTTGCTCTGCATCTGGATCACGGCGATTATGATGCCTGCTACTCCTGTATCGAAGCTGGATTTACTTCCATCATGTTCGATGGTTCTCATCTTCCGTTCGAGGAGAATCTTGCAAAAACAAAAGAGCTTGTAGCTGTATCTCATAAACTGGGTCTGTCTATCGAGGCTGAGGTTGGTTCTATCGGCGGCGAGGAAGACGGTGTCGTTGGTATGGGTGAGTGTGCTGATCCGAACGAGTGCAAGACAATTGCTGACCTTGGTGTAGATATGCTTGCTGCAGGTATCGGCAACATTCACGGCGTATATCCGGAGAACTGGGCTGGACTGAGCTTCGAGACTCTGGACGCTATCCAGCAGCTTACCGGTGCACTTCCGCTTGTTCTTCACGGCGGTACAGGTATTCCGGATGAGATGATCAAGAAAGCAATCACTCTTGGCGTTTCCAAGATCAACGTAAATACTGACTGCCAGCTTGTATTCGCAGAGGCAACTCGTGAGTATATTGAGGCTGGAAAAGATCAGAAGGGCAAAGGCTTCGATCCGAGAAAGCTTCTTGCTCCGGGAACAGAGGCAATCAAAGCAAAAGTTATCGAGAAAATGGAACTTTTCGGATCCGTTGGAAAAGCTTGATGATTCTGCTGTAAAAGTTTATACTTGTGCGATTTCTTGAGTTGTGCTATTCTCAAGAGCGAATCGTGATGAATAGAAAGGGTATCCGTCAGGATACCCTTTTTGCTTTAGTGAAGGAGAGAACATGACAGAACGTACCAATGCATCTGAAATTTTCGGTGAACTTGTTTTTAATGATACAGTCATGCAGGAACGTTTGCCCAAAAAGGTATATGCAAAGCTGAAGAAGATCATTAACGAGGGCGGAGACCTGGATCTGGCAACAGCAGACGTAATTGCACACGAAATGAAGGAATGGGCAATTGATAAAGGGGCAACGCATTATACACATTGGTTTCAGCCGCTTACCGGCGTAACCGCTGAGAAGCATGATTCCTTTATCACTGCACCTCTTTCCAGCGGCAAGGTGCTAATGAGCTTTTCCGGTAAGGAACTGATCAAGAGTGAACCGGATGCATCGTCCTTCCCGTCCGGAGGACTCCGTTCTACATTTGAAGCGCGGGGATATACAACCTGGGACTGTACATCGCCGGCTTTTGTTCGTGAGGATGCAGGCGGTGCAACACTTTGTATCCCTACTGCATTCTGTTCCTACACAGGAGAAGCACTGGATCAGAAGACTCCGCTTCTTCGTTCCATGGAAGCTATCAATAAACAGGCGCTTCGTCTTGTACGCCTGTTTGGAAATACAACCGCCCGCAAAGTAGTTCCTTCTGTCGGAGCGGAGCAGGAGTATTTTCTTGTGGATGATGCAAGCTTCCGTAAGAGAAAAGACCTGGTCTATACCGGACGAACACTTTTCGGTACGATGCCGGCTAAAGGACAGGAAATGGATGATCATTATTTCGGCACTATTCCGAGCCGGGTAGCTGCTTTTATGAAGGATCTGGACATTGAACTCTGGAGAATGGGTGTAACATCCAAGACCGAGCACAATGAGGTTGCACCTGCGCAGCATGAACTTGCCGTGATCTATGCGGAGGCCAATGCAGCTACCGATGAGAACCAGATCGTTATGCAGGCGATGAAGCGGGTTGCTGAGAAGCATGGACTTCGCTGCCTGCTTCACGAGAAGCCGTTTGAAGGGGTAAATGGATCCGGTAAGCATGACAACTGGTCACTGACAACGGATGAAGGTCTGAATCTTCTGGATCCGGGAAAGGTTCCCCATGAGAATATTCAGTTCCTGCTTGTTCTTTCCTGTATTATTAAAGCAGTTGATGAGCATGCCGGTCTCCTTCGTGAGTCTGCGGCCAATGTAGGAAATGATCATCGTCTGGGTGCAGATGAAGCTCCGCCGGCAATCGTCTCGGTATTTCTTGGCGAGCAGCTGCAGGATCTGGTCGAGCAGCTGATCCACACCGGAAACGCAACCAGCAGCCTGGAGGGTGATACACTTGATACCGGTGTATCCAGTCTTCCGGAGCTTTCCAGGGATGCAACCGACAGAAACCGTACCTCACCGTTTGCATTTACCGGTAATAAATTCGAATTCCGTATGGTGGGTTCACAGGATTCCATTGCAGAGCCGAATGTTGTATTGAACACCATTGCAGCAGAAGCATTTGCGGAAGCATGCGACATTCTGGAAAATGCAGAGGATTTTGATGCGGAGCTGCATGCACTGATCAAGAAGAACTTTAAAGAGCATCAGAGAATTATTTTCAATGGAAACGGTTATTCCGAGGCATGGGTAAAAGAAGCGGCAAGAAGAGGGCTTCCGAACCTGAAGGGAATGGTGGATGCGATTCCGGAACTTACTTCCGAGAAGAGCATTGCCATGTTCGAAAAATTCCATGTATTCAATCGCACGGAGCTGGAATCCAGAGCAGAAGTAAAATATGAGATCTATGCAAAGACCATTAATATTGAAGCTAAGGCAATGATCAATATTGCCAGCAAGCGCCTGCTTCCTGCGGTTATGAACGCAGCGGGAAAACTGGCACAGACGGTCGTAGCACTTCGTCAGGCCGGTATTGAGGAAGTTTCTGTGCAGACAGAGCTTCTGGAGAAGACATCCGGACTTCTTCGTCAGGCAAAGGATGCGCTGAATACGCTGATTGCTGTTGATACCGAAGCCGGAGGGATGGAACGCGGCAGGGAACAGGCAGAATATTACTATCATAAAGTCGTACCGGCCATGGATGCTCTTCGTACCCCAATCGATGAGCTGGAGCAGATGATCGATAAGTCCATGTGGCCGATGCCTTCCTATGGTGATCTGCTGTTCGAACTTGTTTAAAGAGTGTAATATGTCGGAGGTTCCTCTCAGCTGGAACGGATCCTGCTGAGAAACAGATCTGCTGTCTCCGTTTATAGAGGAGGGATGCCTCGTCTGAGAGGAACAGAAGAGGGAATCTGACATGATTAAGATGACCGACGGTGTATTTTCATCGTCGGTCTTTTTATGCGAAAGCCTGTGCAAACCGTTCTGGATGTATAAAAAACAGCAAAAAAGAGCCGGAAAATGGATTGAATCGGTAAAATGTAACTGGTTTGTAATAAAAAAGCAAAGAAAAGGGCTAAAAACAAAAAAAGTTACTCAAAATCGCTTCCATTTTTGTGCATTTTATATTAAAATGATTTCTATGCTACAGTGTCCGTTTTTTGCAGGCAGTTTTTTGCAGAAAACGGGTATGTGCTATTAATGAAAGAGGGCAGGGGAAATGATTTCAAACCAGATTCTTCAGAGTACGATTGAGGGTCTTAAGAGAATTACAAAAACCGATTTTGGTGTATATGATGTAGAAGGAAAGCTGCTGGTATCGACCACAGCTAATATGGATGCAACCCATACCGATCTGCTGAACTTTGCACAGTCACAGGCAGATTCTCAGACCGTTAAGGGACTGCAGTTTTTTAAGGTATATGATGAGCATCAGCTGGAGTATTTTCTGATTGCCAGCGGAGCAGATGAGAATCTGCTTGTAGGAAAGATGGCAACCTTCCAGCTTCAGAGTCTTCTGACAGCTTATAAGGAACGTTTTGATAAGGATAACTTTATCAAAAATCTTCTGCTGGATAATCTGCTGCTGGTGGATATTTACAATCGAGCAAAGAAGCTTCATATCTCTTCGGAAGCTCGCCGTGTTGTTTATATTCTTGAAGCATCTGCCTATACCGATAAGCAGGGCCATCTGGAGAGTATCAAGAACATATTCTCGGCAAAAAGCGGTGATTTTATTACTGCAATCGATGAGAAGAGTGTCATTATCGTGAAGGAACTCGGTCCTGATGAGGGCTATGAGGAAGCGGAACGATTTGCTGGTTATATTCTCAGTATGATCGGCGGAGGTGTGGATGATGATGCACACATTGCCTATGGAACAATCGTTCGTGAACTGAAAGAAGTATCCCGCTCCTACAAAGAAGCACGTATGGCACTGGACGTAGGCAAAATTTTCTTTGACGGAAGAAAGATTATCGCTTATAGTTCTCTTGGCATAGGACGTCTGATCTACCAGCTTCCTATTCCGCTTTGCAAGATGTTTATCCGGGAGATATTTGCAAATAAATCACCGGATGACTTCGATGAAGAAACACTGGTAACGATCAATAAATTCTTCGAGAACAATCTGAATGTTTCGGAGACATCCCGCCAGTTGTATATTCATCGTAATACACTCGTATACAGACTGGATAAGCTTCAGAAGAGTACCGGTCTCGACCTTCGTGTTTTTGAGGATGCAATCACATTCAAAATTGCACTGATGGTTGTCAAGTATATGAAATATATGGAGACTCTTGAGTATTAATTCTTATCAGGAGAAACCAAAAACCAGAGGAGGAATAAAATGATAACATTCGATAATGTTACAAAGATATATGAGAAGGGGCAGCAGCCCGCAATCGATCATCTGTCTTTGAATATCGAAAAAGGGGAATTTGTATTCATCGTTGGTGACAGTGGATCAGGTAAGACAACACTGATTGAGCTGATGCTGAAGGAACTGGATCCTACATCTGGAACCATCACCATCAACGGACAGGATCTGAGTAAACTCAGAAGCAGACAGGTTGCAAAGTATCGTCGAGGCATCGGCGTTGTATTCCAGGATTTCCGTCTGCTGAAAGATCGAAATGTGTATGAGAATGTTGCGTTTGCACAGCGTGTTATTGAGAAGTCCAACCGTTCGATCAAGAAGAAGGTACCGGAGGTACTGACACTGGTTGGTCTTGCAAACAAGTATCGTTCACTGCCGAAGGAACTTTCCGGTGGTGAGCAGCAGCGTGTAGCGCTTGCTCGAGCACTGGTCAATCGTCCGGAAGTTCTTCTGGCCGATGAGCCGACCGGTAACCTGGACCCGAAGAATTCCGAGGAGATCATGCAGCTCCTGGATGAAATCAATATGCGTGGAACCACCGTCGTTGTTGTAACCCATAACCGTGAGATCGTTAACAAAATGCAGAAACGTGTTATCAGGTTAAGAAAGGGCGTCATTGCAGCTGACGTAAAAGAAGGTGGCTATATTGAAGGTTAGAAGTATTATTTACAACACCGGTCAGGGTGTGAAGAACATCTCCAGAAACAAGATGTTCTCGCTTGCATCTATTGCCACCATGGCCGCATGTATTTTTATTTTTGGTTTGTTCTTTTCCTTTATCCTGAATCTGTCCTACGTTATGCGTAATGTAGAAACAAATGTAGGTATTACCGTATTCTTTACGGAAGGCGTTGATCAGGCATCCATCGATAAGGTTGGTTCACAGATCGTTGCCAATACCGAGATGGTAAAGGAAGTACGTTATGTATCTGCTGATGAAGCATGGGAAAGCTTTTCTCAGAAATACTTCGAAGGAAATGAGAAGGCAGCGCAGGGCTGGAAAGATAACAATGATAACCCGCTTGCAAACTCCGCTCACTTTGAAGTATATCCGAACAGTATTGAGCAGCAGAGTCAGCTGGTAGAATTCATTTCGGCAATTCCGAATGTCAGACAGGTAAATCAGAGTCAGCAGGCATCGACGACACTGTCTTCGGTAAACAGACTGTTTACAACGATTGCGGTTATTATCATTCTGATCCTTCTGGTCGTATCTGCATTCCTGATCAACAATACCGTCAGCGTAGGTATCAATGTCAGACGTGATGAGATCGCTATTATGAAGCTGATCGGTGCTACGAATGCATTCGTCAGACTGCCGTTCATTCTCGAGGGTATTCTGATCGGACTGATCGGTGCGGCAATTCCGCTGGTAATCATTTTCTTTGCCTACAGTGCAGTCATTAAGTGGATCCTGCAGAGATTCAGTGCTCTGTCTTCTCTGATGAATGGACTTCTTCCGGTTGTACAGGTTTATGAGGTACTGCTTCCGGTAGGTCTGATCCTCGGAGTAGGAATTGCGCTGATTGGTTCTGTGATCGCAATTCATAAACATCTGCGAGTGTAAAACGAAAATAATACGCGATTTTGAAGAGAAATCGCGCGCGAACAGCCCGTGTTTTCCTGTGGAGAACACGGGCTGCTTTGGATTAGGATGAGCATTTGCAAGCCTTTGCTTTCGCATTCAGGTAGTGTTGCGTTGCGAATGTTGTGCAGTACCAACGCAGGCACGCTCTCGCTACCTTCGGCACGCAGCGGTACTAGATTCGTGCTGTCGCTTCGCTCGGCACTCATCAAGGACCGGCGGCCTCAGAGTACCTGCTTTTGGTATCTGCGCAACATTCGCAACAGGCAGGTATTGAAGCGAAAGCATTCGTTTGCAAATGTGGGAGAAATGATAGATGGATGAAATGAACGATACAAATATTGACGAACAAATTGAAAATAGCACGAAAGAGGAGAAAGCAATTAGCCGCAGCATACGGCAGTCCATGATTCTTTCGTTCCTTTTGGGAGCAGTCTTTTCCCTGCTGGTTCTGGCGATTGCGGTGATGGTTTATCTGCGGATTCCCTCGGGGAAGGCACCGTCTTCTCCGACCAGTGCTTCCGCGATTCGAAAAGCGATCTGGATACAGGAACTGATCGATGAGAATTATCTGAATGAGGCGGACGGCCGTACGGAAGCGGATGCCATGTATCTGGGGATGCTGCATGGTCTTGGTGATGATTATGCAGATTATTACACCGCCGAAGAGTATACCAATGTGCAGATGAGCCACAACGGACAGATGGAGGGAATCGGTGTTACGATCACGATGGATGAGGAAAGCGGGTATATTCTTGTAAAAGCAGTCAGCGCAGATTCTCCGGCTGAGGGAGCCGGGGTTCAGATCGGTGACCTGATTACGAAAATCAACGGGGAAGATACGGCTTCTATTACTACTACAGAGGCTGTTTCTATGATTCAGAAGAAAGAGGATAAGACGGTCGTTCTGACGATCCGCAGAGGTGATGAGGAGCTGGAGCTGACGATGGAGCGGACGGCAATCAACCGGAATGTGGTAATCGGTACTGTTGTGGAGGAGAAATATGGGTATATTATGATCTCTACGTTTAACCGTCTGACGCCGGAACAGTTTAAGACAGCCTATGAGGATCTGCAGAAGCAGAATATAGAAGGATTGATCATCGATCTGCGCGGCAATCTGGGCGGGCTGGTGGATGCCTGCTGTGATACACTGAATCAGTTTATGCCGGAGGGCCCGCTGGTTTATGAGAAGGACAAAGACGGTGAGGAGAAGCAGAGAGACTGTACCGGTGAATCACCGATCGATATTCCGCTTGTTGTTCTGGTTAACGGCAGCAGTGCCAGTGCTTCCGAGATTTTTGCGGGGGCTGTGCAGGATTATGAAGTGGGAACACTTGTCGGAACGACCACATATGGAAAAGGCGTAGAGCAGAACTCCTTTATTCTGCCGGACGGCAGCGTGATAAAAATGACGACCAAAAACTATTATTCTCCGAAGAAGCGAAACATCAATGGTGTGGGATTGACGCCGGATGTGGAGATCGAGCTGCCGGAGGATGCTGAAACCGATGTACAGCTGGAGAAGGCACTGAAGATCTTGGAGGGAAAAGTATCATGATGGAATTTCGTCTGCATTCGGAATATAAGCCGACCGGTGATCAGCCGCAGGCGATTCAGGCGCTGGTAGAAGGCTTTCGCAGCGGCAATCAGTGCCAGACGCTTCTGGGTACCACCGGATCCGGAAAAACATTTACCATGGCAAATGTCATTCAGCAGCTGCAGAAACCGACGCTGGTCATTGCGCATAACAAGACGCTGGCGGCACAGCTTTACGGAGAATTCAAGGAATTTTTCCCGGAAAACGCTGTTGAATATTTTGTGTCTTATTACGACTATTACCAGCCGGAAGCGTATGTACCTTCTTCGGATACGTATATCGCAAAGGATTCATCCAGAAACGAGGAGATCGATAAGCTGCGTCTGTCCGCAACATCTTCGCTGATCGAGCGAAAGGACGTTATTGTAGTATCCAGTGTATCCTGTATCTATGGCCTGGGAAGTCCGAAGGATTATGAGAAGATGGTAATCGCACTGCGTCCGGGCATGAACAAGGATAGAGATGAGATCATCCGGCAGCTGATCGAGATCCAGTATGAGCGTAATGAAATGGATTTCCATCGAGGCACTTTCCGCGTACACGGAGATGTACTGGAGATCGTACCGGCGGATGTCAGTGAAACGGTTATTCGTGTGGAGTTTTTCGGAGATGAGATCGATCGGATCAGGGAAGCGGATCTGCTGACGGGAAAGGTTAAGGCGGATCTGAAATTTGTATCGATTCCGCCGGCTTCCCACTATGTTATGCCGCCCGAGACTCTGGCCCGGGCAGCGGCAGCCATCGAGGCGGAGCTGACGGAACGGGTAAGCTGGTTTAAAGGAGAAGGGAAGCTGCTGGAAGCACAGCGGATCGAGGAGAGAACGAATTTTGATATTGAGATGCTGCGGGAGACCGGCGTCTGTTCCGGCGTAGAGAACTATTCCCGGCATATGTCCGGACTGAAGCCCGGAGAACCGCCGTATACGCTGATGGATTTCTTCCCGGATGATTTCCTGATCATTATTGACGAGTCGCACAAGACGATTCCGCAGATCGGAGCAATGTACAGCGGAGACAGATCCAGAAAGACAACACTGGTTGACTACGGTTTCCGGCTTCCGTCAGCACTGGATAACCGTCCTTTGGGTTTTGAGGAATTTGAGCAGAAGATCGATCAGATCATGTTTGTATCGGCAACACCGGGAGAATATGAGAAGGATCATGAACTTCTGCGGGCGGAGCAGATCATTCGTCCAACGGGACTTCTGGATCCGAAGGTAGAGGTTCGTCCGGTGGAAGGACAGATCGATGATCTGCTGTCGGAGATCAACAAAGAGGTGGCAGCACACAATAAGGTGCTGGTTACGACTCTGACAAAGCGAATGGCGGAGGACCTGACCGATTATCTGAAAGAAGCCGGTGTTCGTGTCAACTATCTGCATTCGGATATCGATGCACTGGAAAGAACGAAAATCATCCGGGATATGCGTCTGGATGTTTTTGATGTGCTGGTCGGCATCAATCTTTTGAGGGAAGGACTGGATATTCCGGAAATTACACTTGTAGCGATCCTGGATGCAGACAAGGAAGGATTTCTGCGTTCGGAGACTTCTTTGATCCAGACCATCGGCCGTGCCGCACGAAACGCAGACGGTCATGTCATTATGTATGCAGATACAATGACGGATTCCATGCGGAATGCAATTCAGGAGACGGAGAGACGAAGAGAAATCCAGGAGGCATACAACAAGGAGCACGGTATTACCCCGCAGACGATCAAGAAGAGTGTACGTGATCTGATCAGCATATCCAAAGAAGTGGCAAAACAGGAAGAAAGATCAGAAAAGGATCCGGAATCCATGTCACGAAAAGAACTGGAGAACCTGATCGGGAAGGTAGAGAAACAGATGAAGGCAGCGGCAGCGGATCTGAATTTCGAGGCAGCGGCAGAACTGAGAGACCGGATGGTGGAACTGAAGAAACATCTGCTGGAGATTCAGGGCGAGTAAAGCGAATGCAGAAATTGGCTGAGCTTCCGGATGTGGGAGTTGAAGCTGCTGGATGTATAGATACTATCCGGATTACATATTTGCTTTCTGCACGAAAAACCACAACAAACCACAGGAAGCTACAGAACATTTTCTTGTCTTTTCGGTATACGCAGAGTATAATATAAATGGTTTTTATATGCGTTGTGACAGGTTTTTACCTGTTAAGATACAGGATATTTGAATCTGTATTCCTTTTCATTTTGGAGGATCGTTATGAGAGAAGAAGTAAGAGGATTGGGCTTTGCGGATGTGGAGTTTGATAACCTCGTTGCATGCCTGATGGCAATGGATGCTGCTGCGAAGACGGCCAATGTATATATCCAGGGAGTAGAACGAAATCGTCTGGGGGCCGGTGCCTGTGTGAAAATCCGCGGAAGCATATCGGATGTACGTGCGGCTCTGGAAACTGCTGTAGAAGTGGGATCCCGATATGGTACACTGACCGGAAAGCATATGATCGCTTCTCCGTCTGAAGATACCGAGATTGCAATTAACGCTACGATTTTCAAATAAGGAGGCGCATGATGGCATACGGAGCATATGGATTGGTAGAAGTTCTCGGCGATGCAAACGGCGTTGTCGTTCTGGATCAGATGTGCAAGGCTGCTGATGTAAAGGTAGTCGCAAAATATACAAGAAACGGCGGTCATTGTACGATGATCGTCGGTGGAGAGATCTCCGCAGTAAAAGCAGCGGTAGATACAGTGGCTGAGAATCCGCCGTGCAAGGTCTTTGCATCAGGTGTGATTTCCGGACCGGCAGAAGAGACTGTACGAATCTTCTCGGAATGGGAAAAGGGACAAATGTAAGAGGAAAGGGAATCCGGATGAGGATTTTCTTCGGTAAAGCAGCCGGGAAGCAGATCGGAGATCTGCAGACAGGCTGTCCGGATAAGTACAACGGACCAGACATAGCAGTAAATGCAGGTGCCTGGTCTTTTTTTTCGCAGGCGATGTGTCAAACGGTGCGCATGTATGTGTCGTTGACGGTAACTTGAAAATGAGGCTAAGGAGGCTTATATGAAAAAAATATTATTTGCAGCATCGGAGTGTGTTCCGTTTATCAAAACCGGAGGACTGGCAGACGTTGTCGGTTCCCTTCCCAAGTGTTTCGATAAACAGTATTATGATTGCAGGGTGGTTCTCCCGAAATATTCACAGATTCCCGAGAAGTTCACATCGCAGATGGAGTTTGTGGGCAGCTTTGAGATGGACCTGCATTACAGAGATGTTTATGTAGGAATCTTCAAAATGGAATATGACGGGGTGACCTTCTATTTCATTGATAATCAGGATTATTTCAGCAGTGACAGAATCTATCTGGATATGCCGTGGGATCTGGAGAGATTTGCATTCTTTTCCAAGGCTGCACTTTCCATTCTTCCGGTCATCGATTTCAGACCGGATGTGATCCATTGTCATGACTGGCAGACAGGTCTGATTCCGGTTTATCTGAAAGAACGTTTCCAGGGCGGAGAGTTTTTCCAGGGAATCAAGAGTGTAATGACCATTCATAACCTGAAATTCCAGGGAACCTGGGAAATCGACGGAATGAAGGAAGTGACCGGACTGTCCGATTATTATTTCACTTCTGACAAGATGGAATGCAACGGCAACGGAAATCTTCTGAAAGGCGGACTTGTATTTGCCGATGCAATTACGACAGTAAGCAAAACCTATGTAGAAGAGATCAAGACACCGTTCTTTGGAGAAGGACTGGATGGCCTGATGCGTGCTCGTGCGAATGACCTTCGCGGAATCGTGAATGGAATCGATTATGCAGAATATGATCCGGCAGCGGATTCCATGATCCCCCATCCGTTCTCTGTGAAGAATTTCCGCAAGGAAAAAGTGAAGAACAAAACAGCTCTGCAGGAGGAGCTTGGTCTGGAAGTGGATCCGAAGAAGATGATGATCGGTGTCGTTTCCAGACTTACGGATCAGAAAGGGTTCGATCTGATCGCTTATATGATGGATGAACTCTGTCAGGATGACATCCAGCTTGTAGTGCTGGGAACCGGTGATCCGAAATACGAGAACATGTTCCGCCATTTTGCATGGAAATACGACAAGAAGGTAGCTGCCAATATCTGCTATGCAAACGATCTGTCTCATAAGATCTATGCAGCCTGCGATGCCTTCCTGATGCCGTCTCTGTTTGAGCCCTGCGGTCTCAGCCAGCTGATGAGTCTTCGTTACGGAACTGTTCCGATCGTACGTGAGACCGGCGGTCTGAAGGATACCGTAGCGCCGTATAACGAATACGAAGGAAACGGAACCGGATTCTCTTTTGCGAATTACAATGCCCATGAGATGCTTGGAACGATCCGGTATGCGGAACGGATCTACTATGATCACAAGAGTGACTGGAACAAGATCGTTGAACGTGGTATGAACGCGGACTTCTCCTGGAAAGCCTCCGCACTGCAGTATCAGGAACTGTACGACTGGCTGATCGGATAATAGAAGAAAAGGTACTGTCGGGTTGAGTACTGTGAGACCCGGCAGAGGAATTTCTGTCTGCAGAAGACAGGAATACCGGATGAGTTGGAAAACTCCGGAAAGCTTTTGGGCTTCCCGGAGTTTTTTGCGGATAGGCAGCGGATTGACAGAGAAAATATATAGATGTATACTAAAAGAATATATTTGCGGGAGAAATGTGATAAATTGACAGGTGTGCGGCATTGACAACCAAATAAAAGTAGTGTACTATTGATTTACGTGATGCGAACAAATGTTCGTATATAACAAAGGAGAGAATTATGGCAGGTATGGAAGATAAACAGCGTGCCCTGGAGGCCGCTTTAGGACAAATCGAGAAACAGTTTGGCAAAGGTACCGTAATGAAACTGGGTGACCAGAGCAACAGCTTAAATATTGAGGCGATTCCGACAGGCTCCCTGAGTCTGGATATTGCACTTGGTGTAGGCGGTATTCCGAGAGGAAGGATCATTGAGGTCTATGGACCGGAATCTTCCGGTAAGACGACGGTTGCACTGCATATGGTTGCAGAGGTGCAGAAAAGAGGCGGTATTGCCGGCTTCATCGATGCAGAGCATGCATTGGATCCGGTTTATGCGAAGAATATCGGTGTAGACATTGACAATCTTTATATTTCACAGCCGGATTCCGGTGAACAGGCACTGGAGATCACTGAGACCATGGTTCGCTCCGGAGCAGTGGATATTATTATTGTTGACTCGGTTGCAGCCCTCGTTCCGAAGGCGGAGATCGACGGTGAGATGGGTGATTCCCATGTCGGACTGCAGGCACGAATGATGTCACAGGCATGCCGTAAACTGACCGCAGCCATCAGCAAGACCAACTGTGTGGTTATCTTTATCAACCAGCTGCGTGAGAAAGTCGGTGTTATGTTCGGTAACCCGGAGACAACGACCGGCGGCCGTGCTCTGAAGTTTTATTCTTCCGTGCGCCTGGATGTGCGTCGTGTAGAAGCATTGAAGCAGGCCGGAGAGGTGATCGGAAACCATACAAGAATCAAGGTCGTTAAGAATAAGGTAGCTCCGCCGTTCAGAGAAGCAGAATTCGATATCATGTTCGGTAAAGGGATCTCGACAGAGGCGGATATTCTGGATCTGGCTGCCAAGAACGGAATCGTTCAGAAGAGCGGTGCCTGGTATGCATATCTGGGAGAGAAGATCGGTCAGGGACGTGAAAATGCGAAGAATTATCTGCGCGAGAATCCGGACGTTATGACGGAGATCGAGGATAAAGTCCGTGAGGCTTACGGCCTTGAGACAAAGAACGAAAAAGCTGCAGAAGAAGAATAAGAGAAAGGCTCCGGAACAGGTGAGTCGATATGAAAGTATGGCCTGCAGAACAATATCGTTCGGAATCGGAAGAACGAATGACTGCCGATAGAAAAATCGAAGGAGAAGCAAAGAAAGCAGCGGCAAGAGCCATGAAGCTGCTTCTGTTCAAACCGAGAACGACCAGAGAATTGGAGGATCGTCTGAGAGAAGAGGAGTTTGACGAGGACGATATTGCAGCAGCCGTTGCCTACTGCCGATCCTTTGGTTATGTGAATGACGCCAGATATGCTGAGAATTATGTTGTCAGCATGAAGGAGAGAAAAAGCCATGCCATGATCCGCAGGGAGCTGGAAGGGAAGGGGCTGGACAGCAGCTTGATTGAAGCTGCCTTTGATGAGGTTCCCTTTGAGGAATCCGATCTGGCATATGATCTGGTGAGGAAAAAATGCGGTTCGCCTCATCATATGGAAGAGAAGGAACTGCGGAGGACATTCAACTTTCTTGCAAGGAAAGGGATTTCGTCCGGAACTATATGGGGCGCCATTCGAA
Source organism: Eubacteriales bacterium (assembly GCA_030527665.1). Classification (GTDB taxonomy): domain Bacteria; phylum Bacillota; class Clostridia; order Lachnospirales; family Lachnospiraceae; genus Bilifractor. The sequence goes on along the minus strand of JAUNAK010000029.1, from coordinate 10,342 downwards.
GATATCAGAATGAAGCACCTTTTGAAGATTGAGCAAAGCGGTACCTTCGGGTGCCGCTTTTTTAGTGGAACTGCATGCTCATGCAGGGGGCGCATCGCAGAATCACAAATGCTCTTACGTGCAAGCACGACGAGCATTCATGATTCGCGCTGCTGGAGTGGACATATTCCGGGATTGCTCCGCTGGCGCTCCCGCAATCCCTGCCCTCTGCATTCGCATTACGCCGTGTTTCACACAGCTGCATGCTCATGCAGGGGGCGCATCGCAGAATCACAAATGCTCTTACGTGCAAGCACGACGAGCATTCATGATTCGCGCTGCTGGAATATGCAATGTGCATAAAAGTTCGTTGACAAAAATGAAAGGTATGTATAAAATAAATATGTTGCATTGAACTATGACAACTACATAAGGAGGTAGCCCTGTAATGACACCGATAGTCCAAGTGATTATCACGATCATTGCTGTGGTTGTTGCCGTGGGTATCGCAATTCCGGTTGCCGGAAAGCTTGCAGTTGACAAGAAGGTCAGAGAAGACGCTGTCAAGATTGGAACTGCTGAGGAGAAGGCACGAAGCATCATTGATGATGCGTTAAAGACTGCAGAAACGAAGAAGCGTGAAGCTTTATTGGAAGCCAAAGAAGAGAATCTGAAGCTGAAAAACGAGCAGGAAAAGGAAAACCGGGAGCGCAGATCCGAGCTCCAGAAGTATGAGAAGCGTGTACTTTCCAAAGAGGAAAGTGTAGATCGCAAAGCTGATGCACTGGAGAAACGCGAGAACAACCTGTCAGCAAAGGAATCGGAATTACGCAAAAAGGAAAAGCAGGTTGACGAATTACATAACCGGCGCGTACAGGAACTGGAGAAGATCTCCGGTATGACCTCCGAAGAAGCAAAAGAATTTCTCTTAAAATCTGTTGAAGACGAAGTAAAAATCGATGCTGCAAGACTCTACAAGGAGTATGAGAGCAGAGCAAAGGATGAAGCGGACAAGAAGGCACAGGAATATGTAATTAATGCGATTCAGAAATGTGCCGTTGATCATGTGTCCGAATCCACGATCTCTGTTGTTGAACTTCCGAGCGATGAGATGAAAGGCCGAATCATCGGCCGTGAGGGACGCAACATCCGTGCACTTGAGCAGGCAACCGGTGTAGATCTGATCATTGATGACACACCGGAAGCAGTCGTTCTTTCTTCCTTTGATCCGATTCGTCGTGAGATCGCTCGAATCGCACTTGAAAAACTCATTGTTGACGGACGTATCCATCCGGCAAGAATTGAGGAGACGGTTGATAAGGCAAGAAAAGAAGTTGAAACAAGAATGAAGGAAGCCGGTGAAGCTGCACTGATCGAGGTTGGCGTTCATGGTATTCATCCGGAACTTGTCAAACTCCTTGGACGTATGATTTTCCGTACCAGCTACGGACAGAATGCGTTGAATCATTCTATTGAAGTAGCTCAGCTTTCCGGTCTGCTGGCCGGTGAGATCGGACTGGATATCCGTATGGCGAAACGTGCAGGTCTGCTGCATGATATCGGTAAATCCATTGACCACGAGGTTGAAGGATCCCATATTCAGATCGGTGCGGATCTCTGCAGAAAATATAAAGAGCCGGGAATTGTTGTCAATTCCGTAGAATCCCATCATGGTGATGTGGAACCGCAGTCCTTGATTGCCTGCATCATTCAGGCAGCAGATGCGATCAGTGCTGCAAGACCGGGAGCTCGTCGTGAGACCCTGGAAGCATATACAAACAGATTAAGAGACTTAGAGGAAATTTCTAACTCCTTCAAGGGAGTAGACAAATCTTTTGCTATTCAAGCTGGTAGAGAAGTACGTGTAATGGTTGTGCCGGAAATGGTAAGCGATGCCGATATGGTATTGCTGGCACGTGATATCTCCAAGAAGATTGAAGATACCATGCAGTATCCGGGACAGATTAAGGTAAATGTAATTCGAGAAAGCCGCGTCACTGATTACGCGAAGTAATCCGTACGTTATGTGAGAGAAGATAAGGAAGCCGTCGATTTCAAAGGGAATCGACGGCTTCCTTTGTGCGACTTGAATTATTTGTATCAGTGTGCTAGCCTATATGAGCAATGACGTAAGAAAACAGAGGCTGAGCTTTGTATCAAAATGCAGCTTGAATGAATAAGCCGGAATGTAAACAGGGACTGCATAAAGTGAGAAAACGGATGTACAGAGCTTGTGTATAAGTAAGAATGGAGAATATATACGATGTGGATTGCAGACGGGTGGAAGGATTATGAAGTAATTGATACTTCTGCCGGAGAAAAGCTGGAGAGATGGGGCGATTATCTGCTGATTCGTCCGGACCCGCAGGTCATCTGGACAACAGATAAAAAGGAAAAAGGCTGGAAGAAGTGTAACGGCCATTACCATAGAAGTTCGAAGGGCGGCGGAGAATGGGAATTCTTCGATCTTCCGGAGCAGTGGACAATCAGCTACAGAGAATTAAAATTTAATCTGAAGCCGTTCAGTTTCAAGCATACCGGTCTGTTTCCGGAGCAGGCGACAAACTGGGACTGGTGTGCAGAGCAGATCCGGAAGGAAATCTCTCGAAGAGAAAAGGCGGGAGATACAGATCCGGCAACCGGTACGGTTCGTCCGGTTAAGGTACTGAATCTGTTTGCATATACAGGCGGTGCGACTATCTCGGCAGCGGCAGCTGGCGCACATGTGACACATGTAGATGCTTCCAAAGGAATGGTGGCATGGGCAAAGGAGAATGCAGTGACTTCCGGACTGGCAGACCGGCCGATTCGCTGGCTTGTAGATGACTGCGGCAAATTCGTGGAAAGAGAGATCCGCAGAGGCAATCATTACGATGCCATTATTATGGATCCGCCTTCCTATGGAAGAGGACCCAAGGGTGAGATCTGGAAAATGGAAGAAAACATTTATCCGTTTGTACAGCTTTGTTCTAAGGTGCTGGCAAAGGATCCGCTGTTTGTTCTGATCAATTCGTATACGACCGGTCTGGCACCATCGGTGCTGACCTACATGCTGAGTACTGCTCTCAAAGACTGGAAAGGACAGGTGGAATCCCAGGAAGTAGGACTTCCGGTTTCCTCCAACGGTCTGGTTCTTCCCTGCGGTGCATCCGGCAGATGGCTGGCTGAGAAATAGTATTTGGGTTCGGAAAGGACTTGAAACGGGAATGCTATGAAAGAGGATTCACGCGGTGCTGCGGAGGGCAGAATATGACCGTGCGCAGCATTCTTGACACCTTCTGACAGGCAGGGTATTATTTAATTTTAACGGATTGATCGAAAGGAAGTACAAGAGTATGAAAAAATTATCCAGACATCTGGTGAGAATGTCATTTTTACTGATTCTGCTTGTCTTGATACTGGCAGGCGTATATTCTTTCGGCTTGTATCATTTCAAGACTCATTTTTTTGCAGGATCTTCGATTAACGGAATCGATGTAGGGGAAATGACAGTGGATGATGCGAAATATGCGATCCAGAATCAGATTCGTCACTATACGATCACCTGTACGGAGAGAAACGGAGTAACCGAACAGATTACCGGTGATCAGATCTATATGCAGTATGTGGACGATGGCAGTGTTGAGGAACTGTTGAACAGTCAGAATACCAGTTTTTGGCTGTTTTATCTTGCACGCGGAAAAGAGTATCGGATCAAAATCGGATACAATTACGATGCAGCTGCCGTTGAAGAAGTCATGGATAATATGGCAGCTTTCAACTCCATTAATTCGGTGGCTCCGACGGATGCGGAGATCGTTGATGATGGTACACAGTTTGTAGTTGCAGAGAGTACACAGGGATCACAGCTGAATCGTGAGAAGACACGCCGTGCGATCATTACTGCAATTGAAAACGGTGATACGGAGATGGATTTTGATGCATTGGATCTGTATGAGAAACCGTCATCCAGTGCGGCGGATGAGGACCTGCAGACAACCGTAGCGGATATGAATAAGATCCTGAATACAACGATCACCTATGATATGGTAGATCGTCAGTTTACGATCGATAAAAACAATATTCGTGATTTCATTCTTCGGGAAGGCAATGACTATGTGCTCAGTAAGGAAAAAATTGCGGATTTTGTATCAAATATGGCATACAATACCGACACCTATGGACTGAAGCATAAGTTTATCACATCGTCCGGCAGGGAAATCGTTCTGGACGGCGGCGGTGACTACGGCTGGTGCATCAACCAGGGGGAGACGACTAATGATCTTTACAATGCCATCATGAGCGGAGAAAGCGGCACAAGAGAACCGATCTATTTGTATCGTGCTATGGATCGTTCTTCCAATGATATCGGCGGAACCTATGTGGAGGTTTGCATTGAGAAACAGACGATGTGGTGCTATAAGGACGGCGTTATGATGGTGGAAACACCGGTCGTTACCGGTGACCATTCCAAAGGACTGGATACGCCGAACGGCAAAGTGTGGGCACTCGACGGCAGAGAGAAGGATACTACGTTCCCTGCAGCAGGAAATGTGGCGGTTGCTTACTGGCTTCCCTTCTTCGATTCCTGCGGTGTGCATGATTCCAGCTGGAGAGGCGCCGGAGAATACGGAGGAAGCACCTGGCTGTACAATGGTTCTCACGGCTGCGTCAACACACCGAAGGATGCTGCGGGTCAGATCTATGAAATCATGGATGTAGGATATCCGGTCGTTGTATATTACAGTGATGATCGTCCGGTAGGTGATCAGCCGACAGGAGCAATCACTCAGGGTTAATTGCAGATAGAGGCGTTTTCTGCTTCTGCAGGAGGCGGAAGAACAGGCCTCGGCTTAAACACAACAGTATTCCCGGCATCTGACAGATGCCGGGCTTTTGTGCAGATAACAGATATTGATAGAAAAAATAAAGGGAGTATATAGTATGAAAATTGTAGTTCTTGCAGCAGGAACAAGTACAGAGAGACAGGTTTCGATCGTATCAGGAAGCGGTATTTGCAAAGCACTTCGTTCCAGAGGGCATCAGGCAGTGCTTGTGGACATCTTTTTTGGCTGGGAAGGAATCAATCCGGCAGAAGCCTTTGAAAAAGACTTCGATGTAGACGAGATGGTTTGCTATATGCATAGTTTTGACGGACGTCTGGAGGATGAGAAAAAGCGCAGAAAAGAATTCTTCGGACCAAATGTTCTGGAACTGTGCAAGGAAGCGGATGTTGTATTTATGGCTCTTCATGGATCGAATGGAGAAGACGGACGTGTACAGGCATGCTTTGATCTGATGGGAATTCGTTATACAGGAACCGATTATGTGAGCAGTGCTATTGCAATGGATAAATCCAGAGCAAAACAGGTGCTTCGTGCAGAAGGTGTCAGCGTTCCGGCAGGTGTTATGCTTCGTCGAAATGAACCGGTGAAGAGTCTGGAAGAATATGGAATGGAACTTCCGGTTATTATCAAACCCTGCTGCGGCGGTTCCAGTGTCGGTGTAACCATCTGTTATTCAGAGGAAGAAGTAAAAAAAGGAATCGAACTGTCCTTCTCTCTGGAAGAGACAGCACTGATGGAAGAGTTTATTGTCGGACGTGAGTTTACCTGTGCGGTTATCGATCATAAGGCATATCCGGTTGTGGAGATTGCTCCGAAGGACGGCTACTACGATTTTAAGAACAAATATACAGCAGGAGCGACGGTAGAGACCTGCCCGGCGCAGATCTCCGAAGAAAAAACGGCGGAGATGCAGGAAATGGCTGTTCGTGCATATGAGGCTCTCGGTATTCTGGGCTACAGCCGTCTGGACTTCCTGATGAGAAACGGAGATGAGAAGCTCTACTGCCTGGAATGCAATACACTGCCGGGAATGACTCCGACCAGTCTTGTTCCGCAGGAGGCTATGGCTGTCGGCATCGATTATGCACATCTCTGTGAGCTCCTGATCGAAGTTTCGCTGAAAAAGTACGAAGCATAATATACCGGGAGTGAATGCATGAAAAATCTTACTTTAAGAAATATCACAGCTGCAGTTAACGGAAGATATATAGGATCGGAATCCCTGCTGGATCAGGAGATTCAGGATATCACCACAGACAGTCGGAAAGCGGAAAAGAATTTTCTGTTTGCGGCGATCCGTGGAGAACGTGTTGACGGTCATCGTTTTGTTCCGCAGGTATTGGCCGGCGGAGCAGCGGTGCTTGTTGAACAGGAGGAAGCTGCAGGAGAAGGACCGGCTGTTCTGGTAGAGTCTACACTGCAGGCATTGAAGGATCTGGCTGAGTTTTATCTGAAACAGCTGAATCGTCCGCTGGTAGGTATTGTGGGAAGTGTCGGAAAAACCAGTACCAAAGAGATGGTTGCTGCCGTTCTTTCTGTAAAATACAGAGTTCTGAAGACAATCGGTAATTTTAATAATGAGATCGGTGTTCCGCTGACCGCTTTTCGCATGCGGGAAGAGGATGAGATCGGTGTTCTGGAGATGGGCATCAATCATTTTGGTGAGATGCGCCGCCTGGCAAAGGTAGTGTGCCCCGATACGGTTGTTATGACAAACATCGGAACTGCGCATATGGAATTCCTGCAGTCACGTGACGGTATACTGCAAGCGAAATCCGAAGTGTTCGAATATATGGGAGAGGATGCACATATCGTACTGAACGGTGACGATGATAAGCTCTCATTGATCGAAGAGAAAAACGGAGTGATTCCTGTTCGTTTCGGAATCGGAGAAAACGGGTTTTCACATGTGAATGATATCTGGGCAGATGAGATCGAGTCAAAGGGACTTCTTGGAATCTCCTGCCGGATCCATATGGGCGATGAAAGCTTCCTGGTGGATATTCCGGCTCCGGGTATTCATATGGTCAGCAATGCACTGGCAGGTGCTGCGGTCGGACGGATCTATGGATTGACTGCAGCAGAGATCAAACAGGGAATCGAGAATTATGAAGCACTTCCGGGACGGTTCCACATCATCCGGTCGGAAAATCTGGTTCTTGTGGATGACTGTTACAATGCCAACCCGGCTTCTATGAAAGCTTCTCTGGCAGTTCTGAAAGAATCGCAGGGACGCAAGGTGGCTATCCTCGGTGATATGGGAGAACTGGGAGAGAAGGAGAATGAACTGCATGCGGAAGTCGGCGTGTATGCGGCCGGACTTCCTATCGATGCATTGTATGCGGTTGGTCCGATGTCTGCACATATGGCAGAGGCTGCCCGTATGTATGCCTTGTCGTCCGGAAATGAAATGGCAGTACGTTGGTTTGCTGATCGTGAGGAATTGACAGCAGCAATTCCGGAACTGATTCAGGCTGGTGATGCCGTATTGATCAAAGCGTCTCATTATATGCAGTTTGAGAAGATCGTACAGGCGCTGCAGGAGTATTCTGTCTGAAACTTTTGGTTGATTTTTACATAGTGGTGTTATATAATCTTCTTTGTAAAAAGAATTTACCCTTCAAAAAATTTTTTTTACAATTAATAACCCCTTATTAATTATTTATACTCCCCTCGAAATGCCTCGGTAGCTCCCCTACCGGGGCGTTTCTCTTATCGTGATATTTACGCTCAGTCGAGAAGACTCCCGCTTCTGCAAGTGATGAGCAATTACAAGATCATCTCAGAGGGGGTCCATTCTCCGGCCGAGATAAACGCTCCGCAGGGATGTGCAGGGATTCGGAAGGGCAGATGTCAGCGAAAGCTGATTCGAATCCCGTGCCAAGTCTCGCAGAGCTCGACTTGAATCGTACATACGGGGATATCGTGGATATAAGTAAGGCGGCAGCAAGCACAGAATGGATTCTTTGATGGTTCCAATATAGGAGTAGATAGTATATGGAGAGATATGAACTGATTACCCCCTGTCATTTCGGCCTGGAAGCGGTAATGAAGCGGGAGATAACCGATCTTGGATATGATATTACAGAAGTGGAAGACGGAAAAGTAACCTTTGCCGGTGATGCGGAAGCAATTGCATATGCCAATATTTTTCTGCGTACGACAGAGCGTGTTCTGCTGAAGGTCGGACGATTTGAAGCCAGAACGTTTGATCAGCTGTTCGAAGCAACGAAGGCGCTTCCCTGGGAGAAGTTTATTCCCGAACACGGAAAGTTCTGGGTGGCAAAAGCGAACTCTGTAAAGAGTAAATTGTTCAGCCCATCGGATATCCAGTCGATTATGAAAAAGGCAATCGTTGAGAGACTGAAGGAAGCATACCATGTAGACTGGTTTCCGGAGGATGGAGAAAGCTATCCGATCCGTGTGTCTATTTTGAAGGATGTGGTTACCGTAGGACTGGATACGACCGGTACTTCCCTGCATAAGCGGGGATATCGTCAGATGACTGCCAAAGCGCCGATCACCGAGACACTGGCAGCGGCACTGCTGATGCTGACTCCGTGGAAGCAGGACCGAATCCTTGTGGATCCATTCTGCGGAAGCGGTACATTCTGTATTGAGGCAGCAATGATCGCAGCCAATATGGCACCCGGAATGAAACGTCATTTCCTTTCGGAAGAGTGGAAGCATCTGATTCCGGAAAGCTGCTGGCAGAATGCCCGTGAGGAAGCAGAGGATATGGTAGACCTGAATGTGGAAACAAAGATCCAGGGGTATGACATTGATCCGGAAGTGATCAGTTATGCCCGGGAAAATGCACGGCTGGCAGGTGTGGATCAGTTGATCCATTTTCAGCAGCGGCCGGTTGCCGAGCTGAGCCATCCGGGCAAATATGGATTTATTGTAACCAATCCGCCATATGGAGAGCGTCTGGAAGAAAAAGAAGCGCTCCCTGCTCTGTATAAAGCACTGGGAGACCGTTTTGCACGTCTGGATACCTGGTCCATGTATGTAGTAACTGCATTCACTGATGCGGAACGTTACATTGGAAAAAGTGCATCTAAAAATCGGAAAATCTACAACGGTATGATGAAGACCTACTATTATCAGTATATCGGTCCGAAGCCGCCGAAAAGAAAACGGGAAGAACAGCAATAAAAAAGTTAGTGAAAAAGAAATTCTGCAAACGGAATTTCTCTGAAAATATTCCGGAGCATACTTGTGACCTGGTTCACAGTATAGAAAAAAACAGGATGCAGAGGGATGCGTGCGGCATATATGGCAGGAGGATAGATGATGTACACAATTATTTTTGCCACAGGAAACAAAAACAAAATGATCGAGATCCGTGAGATTCTTTCGGAGCTGGATGCAGAGATCATCTCAATGAAAGAAGCAGGAATCGATATTGATATCGATGAAAACGGAACAACGTTTGAAGAAAATGCAGTGATCAAAGCGCGCGCAGTGGCAAATGCGCTTCCAGAAAATCTGAAGGATGCTATCGTAATGGCAGATGATTCCGGTCTTGAAGTAGATGCAATGGATAAGGCACCGGGAGTATTATCCGCAAGATGGATGGGAGAGGATACTTCCTACAGAATCAAAAATGCGAAGATCATTGAAAATCTGAAGGATGTTCCTGTAAAGGATCGGACGGCAAGATTTGTTTGCGCAGTGGGAGCAGCCATGCCGGATGGAACCGATCTGGTCGTACGCGGTGTGATCGAAGGACGGATCGGTTATGAAGAGAGAGGAGAGAACGGATTCGGCTATGATCCGATCTTCATGCTTCCCGATATGAGCGTATCAACAGCGGAACTGTCCATGGAGGAGAAAAATAAGATCAGTCATCGCGGCAATGCACTGCGTGCAATGCTTAAAGAACTGAGAACCGTATTAAACTAAGAAATAAAGAGGCGTTCTCTGATCAGAGAAAAAGGATAAAGATGAAGATATTAGTCATCAGTGATAACCATGGCTCAATAGGGCGTGTGAGAAAGGCAATTGAACAGGAAAAACCGCTGGATGCGGTCATGCACTGCGGGGATCTGGAAATCGATCCGGAGATGGTAAAGGTAATGGCAGGATGTCCCTGCTATATGGTAAGAGGAAATAATGATTACGGATATCCACTTCCAAAGGAGCAAACCGTAACGCTTGGGGGACATACCTTCTGGATCAATCATGGTCATCGATTCGGTGTATCTTATGGAACGACAAAACTTTGCTATGCAGCCATGGAAAAGGGAGCGGATGTTTGCCTGTATGGACATACACATATGCCGGAGATGGATTATTGCGGGAATCTGCAGATCATGAATCCGGGATCCTTAACCTATCCGCGGCAGAAAGGGCGTCAGCCTACATACGGGATCATCGAGATCGATGAAAATGGTAAATTGTGTATGTCGATCCGAAGACTGGAGATTTGAAAAAAATTTAAAAAGTTGTTGACATCCATTGAGGGAGGGTGTTAAAGTATAGAAGCTGTCGCGTGAGACATCACAAAAACAGCACAGAACATTGACAACTGA
>JAUNAK010000028.1 GCA_030527665.1 Eubacteriales bacterium | reverse complement strand
AAGGACGCGATTCCTGACGAATCGCGCCCCAACTATTGACTTAGAACCAAAAAAAGACCATCTGACTCCCATTGCTGCGAGAGACCAGATGGTCTTTTCTCATCAAAAGATGAGTAAATATGTTTTTTCAAATCGCGGCCAAGAAGTTTAGAACAGCTTCAAAATATCATATGCGGTCACAAAGGCCATCAGTACCATCAATGCGATCAGTCCCGCATAATTGATGAATGCTTCCACATTTCGATTCACTTCTTTTCTGGACACGGCTTCGATCAGCATCATCAGCAGTCTTCCGCCGTCCAGTGCAGGAAGCGGAATCAGGTTCATCAGTCCCAGGTTGCAGGAGATCATCGATGCCAGACTCAGCATAGTTAAAACTGCAGACAGAACAGAATACTCTTTGGCCGTATCTGCAACAGTATCTCCCATGGATTTGACGATACCGACCGGACCAGACATATCATTAACAGAAAACAGACCGCTGAACATGCCGGCAAGCGTTCGTCCCGTCACGCGCACCCATAAACCAACTTCACCGAAACTGTAGGCAATTATACCGCCGATTCCCTGCTTTACTCTGGCAGCCTGAAATCCGAAATGCAGAACCGCCAGCTTTTTCTCCACAGGAATCAGCCCTGCCACTTCTTTTTCTTTTCCGTTTGCACTTTTATAGGTCAGTGTTACCGGTGAGCCATCCATCGGATGCTCGGACAAATAATTGCCCATAGACTCCATCCCGCTGATCGGAACACCGTTGATCGATGTGATCACATCGCCCATCTGAATGCCGCTGCCCTTCAGAACACTGTCTTTGTTGACCATGGATACCAGAATACCATCTCCGTTATCTGATTCTCCATAGGAAAAACCAAGCAGATACCGGCTGGTCAGTTCCGGCTGATAACTGATCTTCTCCTTTTGACCATCCGCATGAACGACCGTCATGGTGATTTCATCCGTAGGTGTCTCATTCATCAGCGAAACCATATAGAGTTCCCGACTGTTCGCAATCGTACTGCCGTTATATCGAACCACACGGTCACCGTCCTGCAGTCCTGCCTCAGCTTCCGGTGTACCGGATTCAATGCCCGCCAGATATGCCGGATCTGCACCCGTTACAGACACAAGGATCACAGAGATCAAAAATGCCAGGATCAGGTTAAATGCCGGTCCGGCCGCTACCACAAGTGCCCGCTGCCAGATCTTAGCCCCGATAAAGCTTCCTTCCGTCGGTTCCCCTTCCTCCTCATTCAGCATGGCACAGGAACCGCCGAAGGGCAGGAGCTTCCAGGAATAGACCGTACCGCTTTTCCTGCTTGTATGCGACAGGATTCTCGGTCCCATGCCCAGGGAAAACTCCTCTACTACGATATGATTCATCCGCGCCAGAAGAAAATGTCCGAATTCGTGGAACAGAACAACCAGTCCCAAAACGATAATTCCAATTAAATACTTCAATTCCTTTTACCTGCTTTCTATCAACCACACGCAGGTCTCTCCCCTGTTTTTTTATTATGCACTACATTTTGTCAATCATACAATTCAAGTCAGGCTCTGCGAAACTTGGCACAGGATTCGGGTCAGCTTTAGCTGACATCTACCCATCCGAATCCTTGCGCATCCCTGCTGAGCTGATTCATGTATTATTTGTTAGCTCTTACCCTCTCCCGGGTAACTTTCTCCACCTCAAGGATCGTATCCAGATCCGGATTCTCGATTACCTGATGTGCATCCATAGCTTCACGGATCAGGCGATAAATATCCAGGAAGCCGATCTCCTTATGCAGGAACATGGCTACTGCCTCTTCATTGGCTGCATTGAATACCGTCGGCATGGAACCGCCGATACGGGCTGCTTCGATCGCCATCGGAAGCCCCTTGAAGGTATCCATATCCGGTTTTGCGATCTCGATCGATGTGATCTGTGAGAAATCCAGACGTTTTCCCGGAAGGTAACGATGCTCCGGATAATACAGAGCATACTGGATCGGCAGGCGCATATCCGGTGTTCCCAGCTGTGCGATAACCGCTCCGTCCTCAAATTCTACCATGGAATGAATGATGCTCTGCGGCTGAACAACAACTTCGATCTGATCCAGTGAGACGCCGAAGAGCCAGTGAGCTTCCATGACCTCCAGTCCCTTATTGACCAGAGATGCGGAATCGATGGTGATCTTTGCTCCCATATCCCAGTTCGGATGCTTCAGAGCATCCTCCGGACGTACATCTGCGAGCTGCCCGGTCTTACGGCCGCGGAAAGGTCCGCCGGACGCCGTGATCAGCAGTTTATGGATCTCTTTTCTGTTTTCCCCATGCAGACACTGAAAGATCGCACTGTGCTCGCTGTCGACCGGAAGAATATTGACGTTCTTTTCCTTTGCCAGCGGCATGATCAGATGGCCGGCGGTAACCAGTGTCTCCTTATTGGCAAGCGCAATATCTTTGCCGGCTTCAATGGCAGCCAGTGTCGGACGAATACCGATCATTCCGACAATGGCAGTGACAAGTATCTCGGATTCCGGCATGGCTGCCAGCTCCAGAAGTCCCTCCATTCCGGACAGAACCGTTGTCTCCGTATCGTAAATGCGTGCCTTCAGATCCTCGGCAGCTGCCGGATCATATACGACTGCAAGACGCGGATGGAACTCGCGTACCTGCTCTTCCAGCATAGCCACATTATGTCCCGCTGAAATACCCACAACTTCCAGATCCTTGTTATTTCTTACAACATCCAGAGTCTGTGTACCGATGGAACCGGTAGACCCTAAAATTGCTATTTTTCTCATTCTTATCTCCTTTCGGAAAATTATTTGCCTTAGTGGATCAAAGCAGCTGCCAGATAATAAATGATCGGTGCGGTAAAGATCACACTGTCAAATCGATCCAGAATACCGCCGTGACCGGGAATCAGTTTTCCATAGTCCTTGATTCCTTCGATTCGTTTGATTGCCGATGCCGCAAGATCTCCTACCATGGAGATCAGACCGCCGATCACACAGATCAGTGCATAAACAGCAGCAGGACCGCCTGTAACCATGGCATAGATCATTCCCAGAAGACCGGCACCGATCACGCCGCCGACAGCACCTTCCACTGTTTTTTTCGGACTGAGCACCGGAGCCATCTTGTGGCGTCCGAACAGACGTCCCGCGCAGTAGGCACAGGTATCACAGCCCCAGGAACACAGGAAGATCAGCCATACCAGATACTGTCCGTTGTTCATCATTCTTGTCTGATATACGCAGGAAAGCATGACACCCAGATATACGATACCGAAAAAGGCAACCATGATCTCGGTACTTGTATAGCGGGGATAGGTAAATACGAACAGGAACATCAAAAGGATCAGATCGGCAAGCAGAAATGCGATTTCCATTCGTGCATCTGTGATCAGAAGACTGATATAGAAAATAAGTATTCCCAGATAGCCGAAGATCTCCAGCAGATCCCATTTCTTCTCCTGTTTACGGATCTTCATAGCCGCATACAGCTCCCCTGCCCCGATCATGGAAAGCACCATGGATACCACATACAGGATCCAGCCTCCGTTGCCGATACAGATGATTGCCAGCATTACCAGAATGATTCCGCTGATCAGACGTTCCAGAAAGGAATTCACTTTATTTTTTGTCAAAAACTGAATGCCGAGCATAAGGACTGTTCCGATCAGACAGATGATCGTAAATGTTTGCATCATTATATATATTTCTCCTATCCTACATTTTCCGATTATTCTTTCGAATGCATACCTTCCGGGAGGTTTTGCATTTCAAACAACGGAATGACCGGTTCTGTTATTTTGCATCTCCGAAACGCCGATCGCGGCCGTTGTATTTCTCGATTGCTTTCATCAGCTCATCTCTGTTGAAGTCCGGCCAAGGTACATCGGTGAAATAGAATTCGGAATATGCCAGCTGCCAGAGCAGGAAGTTGGACAAACGCAGTTCTCCGCTGGTTCGAATCATCAGATCGGGGTCAGGAATGCCTGCCGTATCCAGATACTGCTCAAACACCTCGCCTGTAATTCTTCCTTCCGGAAGCTTACCGGATCTTGCATCCTCAGCGATCTTTGTTACCGCACGCTCGATCTCGTCCCGTCCTCCGTAATTCAGAGCAATCTGGAAAAACATCCGGTCATAATCCTTTGTGGACTCCTCCAAAACCCGGATCGACTCCTGAATATCCGCATCCAGTGCAGACGGATCGCCGATGATACGAATACGCATCTGGTTGCGTTTTGCCTTTTTCAGACAGCGTTTCAGATATTTACGGAAAAGATCCATCAAGCCCTTGACCTCTTCCTCCGAACGCTTCCAGTTCTCGGTAGAAAATGCATATACGGTAAGATATTTGATTCCCATATCTGCAATAATATCACACATTTTCTCCAGATTGTCACAGCCGACAATGTGTCCGTACCCGCGCGGCATTTTCCGTTTCTTCGCCCATCGTCCGTTTCCGTCCAGAATAATGGCAATATGCTGCGGAAGCTTTAAATCCTCTGTATATTGTTCAGACATCCATATATCTCCTTTTTAACAGTAAATGCAAACTTTTATAACAATAGAATGTGCCTTGGCACATTCAGCGCCGAGCGCGATTGCTTCGCGATATTTTCCTTTCGCGCGAGTGCGCATCCATGGAGTCTTTTGTCATGTAAAGCGATTATTCCGCGTTCCACGCTCCCGTAATCGCCGACAACATTCGCATTTCGGTCTTTCGACCTTCATGCTCATGTTGTCTTGTCTGCGCTATAGACATAACTTCGCTCGTGCAGGCACGGCTCTGTTATGTCTGCATCGCAGACTTTCATAACAAAAGACTCCGGGCAGACTTCTGCCCGGAGTCTATCAATCCCAGCCGTTATGATCAGACTTTCATGATTTCCTTTGTTTTCTCTTCGACATCTTTGTCGATCTGTTTCACAAATTTGTCAGTCAGCTTCTGAAGATCATCCTGCAGCTCTTTTACTACGTCCTCGGATACATCCTCTGTTTTCTCCAGCTTCTTGAATGCATCGTTGCCGTCACGACGAATGTTGCGGACAGCGACCTTAGCCTCGTCACCTTTCTTCTTAACATCCTTGCTCAGCTGTTTACGGCGCTCCTCGGTAAGCTCCGGGAAAATCAGACGGATCACTTTTCCGTCTGTGCTCGGGTTGATACCCAGATCGGACATCTGGATTGCCTTGCAGATCTCTTTTACCAGAGATGCCTCCCAGGGCTGGATCTGGATCATTCTTGCTTCCGGAACAGTGATATTAGCCACCTGATTCAGCGGTGTTGCTGTTCCGTAATAATCTACAGTAATACGATCCAGTACATGCGGGTTTGCACGACCTGCACGGATGGTTCCGAATTCACTTGCCAGGTTTGCAAGTGTCTTATTCATCTTCTCTTCATAAACTTTCAGTCTAGCGTCCATTGTATAACCCCCTCCGATAGTTTTTTATTATACGGTTACTTTTGTTCCTGTAATGATGCCGTGTGCTGCATTGATAATGCTGTCTTTCTCATTGAGACCGAATACGATCATCGGCATCTTGTTTTCCATTGCCAGAATGGAAGCAGTCATATCAACGACCTGCAGCTTCTTCTCGATTACTTCATCGATACTTACTTCATCGTATTTCTTTGCATTCGGATTGCTCTTCGGATCGTCATCGTACACGCCGTCGATGGCTTTCGCCAGCAGAAGCGCATCGGCATCGATCTGAATCGCACGAAGCACTGCTGTTGTATCTGTGGAGAAATACGGACTTCCTGTTCCTCCGCCATAGAATACAACCATGTTATGTGCAAAATACTTGTTGCTTCTGTCCTTGGAGAAGATCTTGGTAATTCCCGGAATCTCAAACGGGGATAATACCGATGTCATCATTCCCTGTGAACGGAAGATCTCAGATACATAGATACAGTTCATTACTGTTGCAAGCATACCGATCTCATCTGCCTTTGTACGGTCGATATTCTTGCTGGTTCTGCCTCTCCAGAAGTTGCCTCCGCCGATTACCACACCGATCTCATAGCCTTCATCAACCAGTGTTTTTACCTGCTTTGCCACCTCAATACATACTGCCTCGTCAAATCCTGTCTTTTTTTCGCCGGCAAGTGCTTCACCGCTTAATTTGAGCAATAAACGTTTCATCGTAATCTCCTTACATGTAAAAGCATGCTGTGTATGTATATCCATACTCTCTGTCCTGCAGACCTGCTGAATGCATGACCGCATTTCGGGACTATTCTATTATAACACAACTGTCAGAAAATTATAACTGACCGGTAACAAAAACATCATAAATTGCATTCAATGCAGTCTCGAAGTCATGATTTTCCACACCGATAATAATATTCAGCTCGGAAGATCCCTGATCGATCATCTTAACATTTACATGCGCTTTTGCCAGTGCTGCAAAGATTCTTCCTGCAGTACCTCTGGTACGGCGCATTCCGCGTCCTACGATCGCGATCAGTGCAAGATCGGAATCCAGTTCGATCAGATCCGGCTGTACGCTTCTGTGAAGACCGGCAATGATCTGCTGCTCTTTTTTCTCAAACTCCTTCTGGTTGCAGAATACGGAGAAGGTATCGATTCCGGACGGGGTATGCTCGAAAGTCAGTCCGCACTCCTCAAATACCTGCAGAACCTTTCTTCCGAAACCGCACTCACTGTTCATCATCGCTTTCTCGATGGTAACAGATACAAATCCCTTCTTGCCGCCGATACCGGTAATGACGTAACGCGGCTTGTTGCAGGTACTCTCAACAACCATGGTTCCCGGATTTTCCGGATCGTTTGTATTTCTAACGTTGATCGGAATTCCTTCTTTTTTCAGCGGGAAGATTGCATCCTCATGCAATACGGTAGCGCCCATGTAGGACAGCTCTCGCATCTCGCGATAGGTGATCGTGTTGATTGTTACCGGATCCTTGATAATACGCGGATCTGCCATCAGGAAACCGCATACATCGGTCCAGTTCTCATACAGATCGGCATGAACAGCCTTGGCAACCAGAGAACCGGTAATATCAGAACCTCCTCTGGAGAAGGTCGTAATGGTTCCGTCCTCTTTTGCACCGTAGAAGCCCGGAATAACCGCATGCTCCAGTGCATTCAGACGTGCACTCATCTTCTTGTCGGTGGCCTTTGCATTGAACTCGCCGTTCATATCAAATACAACCACTTCCGCTGCATCTACAAAATCAAATCCAAGATAGTTGGCCATGACGATACCGTTCAGGTACTCACCGCGGGATGCGGCATAATCTACACCGATCTTGTTCTTGAAATTATCACGGATCGTATCAAACTCGTCGTCCAGATTCAGATCCAGACCAAGCCCCTGAATGATCTCATCATAACGCCCGCGGATATTTTTCAGGACCTTCTCAAAATTCTGATCCTCTTCTGCTTTATGATAACATTCGTACAGAAGATCGGTTACCTTGGTATCGTTTGTATAACGACGACCCGGTGCAGACGGTACTACGTATCTTCTGCCTTCTTCAGCGCGAATGATATTGCCTACCTTTTCAAACTGCTCTGCATTTGCCAGAGAGCTTCCTCCGAATTTTACTACTTTTTTCATGCGTATTACTCCTTAAGGAAAACATTCCTTATATAATGAATGGTCTCGTCTTCTCCTTTTTCCGCCAGCATTCCCAACAGAAAGCTAAGCTGTTCCTTGACCTCGTCGTGTACGAACCAAAGGCGGGGAAGGCTGTTGTTCAGATATTTCAACGGTTCTTCCTGCGTGTACTTGTCACCAAGATATACCCGGGAAGCACTGATTCGATCTGCGATCATCTCCGCAATATACTTTCGCGGGATCGGAACTCCATGGATGATTGTATCACAGTTGAAACCGTAGTCAATCCAGTATTCAAAATGGTGCTTGTTGCGTCCGGCATGATGAAGCCAGGCTTCCGAATACCCTTTATCCTTACGTTCCGCCACATGCGGACTGCGGATCCCCTGCCAGTATTTCGCTCCTTCGCGAAACTCTGTGGGGGAATACTTGGACATATCATGCATCAGCCCCTGTTTATACAATCCCATTCGAAAACAGTATCTGGTAACCAGAATCTTATGTTTGGTAATTGTTTTAAAATGATTCCACGCCGGCATACCGTCTTCCTCTCCCTTACAAATTTAATCGCAAATCTCTGTCGAAACCATAGGGTTACGACAGAGATTCTAACAGATTTTATTTGATGTTACAAGAGAATTCCCCTGCCGGTTTCCTTATTTGGCGACCAGAACGAGGATCGTTCTTGCTGGAACTTCAATATACTTTTCATCGATCAGCTCTGCTTCCGGTTCCTCTCCGTCCGCATAAAAGGACTGGGGCAAAAATGTATTCACCTTTTCATACCATTTCTTTCTTGGTTTGATCTTCGGAATTGCCAGCATCTGTTTCTCCCAGCGCAGATTATAGGCAATATACATGGTATCATCCGATGTTCCGTCCGCCTTTTCCGCATAGGCCCCGCAGTACAGCATGCCGATGCCTGCGTTGGCACTGCCGCTGCCCGCCATCCAGGCCACCTGACTGTGATAGGACAGATCCGGAATTCCTTTTCCTTTATAATCCCCCATGCGAAGTTCTTTCTTCATATGAAGGATCGGATGCTCTTTTCGGAATCGAATCGCCTCTTTAACGAAGGACTGCATCTGTCTTGCCGCTTTTGTCCGTTTCCAGGTCACCCAGCCAAGCGGATTATCCTGGCACCAGGCATTGTTGTTGCCGTCCTGGGTATTCATCACTTCATCACCGGCATACAGCATCGGTGCGCCCTGTGCGGTCATCATAAGGAAGATCGCATTTCGCATCTGCTGTTCCCGCAGTGTCTTAACTGCTGTTTTACGGGAGGGGCCTTCCTCTCCGCAGTTCCAGGTCAGGTTGTAATCACTGCCGTCCCGGTTATTTTCTCCGTTGGCATCGTTACACTTTCTCTCATAGGAGACCATATCAGCCAGAGTAAAGCCGTCCTGATCAACGATGTAGTTGATAAATGCCTTATCTTCCGGATTTCTGCGCATGATCCAGGCCAGCTCGTCTTTGGACTGATCCTGCTCCCCTTTCAGAAAACGACGGATACTATGTTCATATTCCAGATTCATCACACCGAGATTCCGGAAATACGGCGGTTTTCCTCCGTACATAGCCCCGGTGGAAAAACCGGTATGGATCAGCTTTGTTTTCTTCAGCAGCGGCTCCGATGTGACTGCATCGATCCATCCGCCCTCTCCCAGAAGATGGAAGCCATCCACATGGAAACGCATTCTCCAGGAACTAAGCACATCAATGGCTTTTCCGCCGCTCATTTCCGGCGGAAAATAAAACTCCGGTATACATTCTATTCCTGCCTTATGCAGTTCATCCACCAGAGAGGCAAAGGCAACTGCCGGATCTTCGGTCTCGCTGTAGGCTTTTTTCGGAGCAAAATAGAAACCGTCTGCATATCCCCAGTAGTTTCTTCTCTTCTCTTTTTCCACATGCATGACCTTGACATTGCTGTCCAGCTCGTAATACCCTTCTTTTCTCCCGGTTTCAAAGAACTCATAGACCGGCATCAGGATCAGCGCATTGATCCCCAGTTCTTTCAGATAAGGAATCCGTTCCCGAATCCCCGCGAAGGTTCCGGGATGACGCACACCTGCCGGTTTTGCTGCAGTAAATCCCTTGACATGTGCTTTATAAAAAATGCAGTCCTCATACGGAATCTCCAGCGGCTTTGTTACCGAATGCAGATGGGTACGCAAAGAGGTGCGCAGTTCTTTCCTTCCGCTTTCCTTGTGTGTATATTCCAGAATGCTCTCGGAATAGGGATCAGCCATGATCACCTTACCGATCCGATAATTGTATGCGGTAACGGCATCCGGTGCGGAAGCTGCAGTCACCTCCGGCATATCTACCCATACGGCATTGATCTCACCGATCCGTTCCTCCTCTGTCAGTGGAATACGCTGGCAGGGTTCCTCTTCATCCGAACGATACAGCAAAAGTTCCGCTTCCTGTCCATCGGGAACCCGGATCCCGAAGAGATATCCGTTATCCCTGTGACAAACGCCCATGCGCTGCGGTGCTGCATATTCATAATAGAATGGCACTCCTTTTTCTGCCTGCCTGTTGTTGTTTTGTTTTCTCATACCATTCTCCTTATGCTCAGTCAAAAATCGATCTCCAGCTGCACCGGACAATGATCCGAACCGAATACATCGGTAAGAATCGATGCATCCCGGATCTTATCCCTTAATCTCCCGGAAGTTACAAAATAGTCAATTCTCCAGCCTGCATTTTTCTCACGGGCTTTAAAACGATAGGACCACCAGGAATATTCCACCTTGTCCGGATACAATGTCCGGTAGGTATCAATAAATCCGGCCTGCAGAAGCTCCGTGAATTTCCCTCTCTCCTCATCGGAGAAACCTGCATTTTTCCGGTTGGTCTTCGGATTCTTCAGGTCGATCTCCTCGTGTGCCACATTCATATCACCGCAGACGATCACCGGCTTCTTCTGATCCAGTTCCCTGATATAAGAACGAAAAGCATCCTCCCAGCTCATCCGGTAATCCAGCCGCTTCAGTCCATCCTGTGCATTCGGCGTATATACGGTGATCATATAGAATTCCGGAAACTCCAGCGTTACCACACGTCCTTCATGATCATGCTCCTCGATTCCAAGTCCCAGTGAAACCGAAAGCGGCTCTCTCTTTGTAAAAATTGCCGTTCCGGAATACCCTTTTTTCTCCGCGTAATTCCAGTATCCATGCCAGCCGTCCGGAGCAAAATCGATCTGGCCCTCCTGCAGCTTGCTCTCCTGAATACAGAAGATATCTGCATCTGCCGTATAAAAAAAGTCCTCAAATCCTTTTGTCACACAAGCCCTAAGGCCATTGACATTCCAAGAAATTAATTTCATGTATAATCTCCCATTACAAAACAGGATCTGCCGTTGTCTGCATCCCTTATTTCTTTTTTTCAGACAAGCAGATAACATTTTTTGATTCCTGTTATCCCGCAATGATCTGAATGGTCTCCAGTTCCGGATCTGCCGGTCCATGAATCGGCAGTCCCGCCCGCCGATAATTTTCGACTGTTCGATAGATCTCCTCGGTGATTCTTTCACCCGGATTCAGCAGCGGAATTCCCGGTGGATACGGGATGACTGCCTCTGCGGCAATCATTCCAACCACGGATGAACTCCAGGGAATGGTATCTTTTTTTGCATAAAATGCTTCCCGCGGACGCAATACCGTCTCCGGAAGCTGCAGAATAGAACCAACCATCTGAACCAGTTCTTTTTCTTCCATACGCAGATGCGTATCTTCATATACGAGTGCGCTGCTTTCTTCTGTATCTATTTCATCCCCGGCATCGGCACCTGCCGGATCCTGAACGGCCGTTCCTTCACTGCTTTCATTCTTTTGCCCCTTCCGCATCACAGCGGCCTTTCGAACAGCTTCCACCAGACGCCGGATATCCTCTTCCGTATTTGCCCAGGTAACAACTGCCACTACATTCCGAAAATCCGCAAGCTCTGTACTGACATGATCGATCGCATAGATTCTTTCCTGCAGCTCATATCCGCCGATTCCAAGCTCTGCCGCAGAAAAAACAAGCCGCAGCGGATCATACGGAATCCCTGTTCGCGGCGTATGCAGCACCCGGATCCCCTCGATCGATTCCAGCCCGGCAGCAGCCTTTTCAGCCAGCTCCAGTGCCCTTTCCATCATCGCACGTCCATGCATAGCCAGTGCATGCCGCGCACCGTCCAGAGAAGCCATCAATACATAATTAGGACTGGTACTCATGACCAGTTTCAGGCACTCATCCAGTCTTGCCGGATCGATCAGTCGGCTTTTCATCTGCAGCATCGAACTCTGCGTCATACTGCCGGCCGTTTTGTGAATACTCTGTGCAGCAGCATCCGCACCTGACTGAATCGCCCCTTCCGGAAGTTTCTCTGAAAAATACAGATGGGAGCCATGTGCTTCATCCACCAGAAGCGGTACCCCGTGAAAATGACAGATATCGGCGATCCGGCGTATATCGGAGCGAATGCCGTAATAGGTCGGACTAACCAGAAAAACAGCTTTGATATCCGGATCCTTTTCCAGCGCGTCCCGCACATCGGACGGTCGTATCACACCGTAAAGCTGCCATTCCTCCAGATATTCCGGCATGATCCAAACGGGAATCGCACCTGCCAGTATCACGCCCATCAAAACGGATTTATGTGCATTTCTCGGAAGGAGTATCTTATCTCCCGGCTGCAAAGCTGCCAGTATCATCGCTTCATTGCCGCAGGTAGTTCCGTTTACCAGAAACCAGCATCGGTCTGCCTGAAACAGCTCAGCCGCCAGTTCTTCCGCGTCCCGGATCGCTCCTTCCGGATGATGAAGATCATCCAGTCCCTCTGCTTCTGTCAGGTCTGCTTTATATACCTTCGAGCCCAGCAGCTGAAGAGCACGGGCATCGACACCTCTGTCAAATCGATGTGCCGGAATGCGAAAAAAAGCAGGTTCACCCTGAATAAAATTTTCCATTGCATCGATCAAAGGTGTCCTGTTCTGGTTTCTGTTATACATTCGCTTCATTATTTCTTCCAATCATAGTTTTTCAAATATAATCATATCATTAAATTGCGGATAAGTGAAGTAAAGCACCGAATGTTCATCAAAAAAAGAGCCAGACAGCATCTGACTCTTTCCTCTCAGGCGATGTATGCTGCTCGTCCGAAAGACGGGCAGCAAGTGCCGTGTGTAAACTCCTCTTGCTAAACCCCCGACTACATTAATCCTTCTCTATGCGGCGAACCGAATGGCGTTCTACCAGTTCCCCCTCAAAAATGGTTTTTTTCTCATAGGGCTTGCCCTTGATTGCTTTCATCAGCTGGTCGATACTTGCCGTTACCATTTCCTTAACCGGCTGCTCCAGCGTTGTGAGAGACGGATGGTAATACGCACCCATCTCAATTCCGTCGAATCCGATTACCGAATAATCGGCAGGAATCTTCTTACCCGTTTCCTGGATCGCCTTATATGCACCGAAAGCCATCATATCGGAAATCACATAGAGAGCAGTAAAGTCCTCACCTGATTCCAGCAGCTCCTTTGCAGCTTCATAACCGGCAGCAATCGAAAACTCTCTCTGTCCCTTCTTCAGCCGTCGGATCAGATTGGTGTCGATCAGTATTCCATTCGTTTCCAGTGCCCGACGGTATCCGTCCAGACGCAGCTTACCTACAGACTGGTCGGTAACAGGTGTCGTAATAATGGCGATCCGCTTATGCCCCATCCTGCACAGATAATCCACGATCCGGAAACTTTCCTTCTCATCGTCAATGGCAACGGATGAGCCTCCCCAGTTCTGATTATTCCCATAGATAGCGGAAGTGCATCGTACATAAGGAACTTTAATTCTTCTTCTCTCCTCCTCCGGTGTCTCCACCAGACCTCCCAGAAAGATGATGCCCTTCAGTTTCTTTTCCTGTGTCAGCTGAATCGCCGCAGCAACCTCATCCTGCTCTTCCCCGACCTCATGCACAATGAAAGAATATTCCAATTCGTTCAGTTCCTGTTCAAAAATATTAAACATACCCTGAAAGAACGGATTGGCAATTCCCTTGATCATGAGAGCGATCGTATTGGATTCGATGATCTTCAGATTACGCGCACTGTTGTTCGGAACAAACCCGCTTTCTTCTACGACCCGCAGGATTCTTTCCTTTGTATTTTTGTTGATTCCCGAATCATCATTGATCGCACGGGATACGGTGCTTGTACTGCATCCGCAGATCCTTGCGATATCCTTAATCGTCATTGTCGCCATTATTAACCTCAGAAAAGGGACTGCGTAATACACGCAGACCCTTTATACTTCTTATCCGGAGCAATTCCAATCTTTATCTATCACGAATCCTGCAGTAGGATCCGCACGCAGGTCCGGCAACTGCAAAATATCTTTCCATTGCCGAACGGATTCTCGATCATTCTCCGTCTCTGTCCTATATCACGTTACTAATCGTAACACAAATACCGAGGACCGTAAACCCACATGCTGTACAGCCTAACCGTGCCATCTCAACCGGAATTTCTCCAGCTTCTTTCTAAGAAGACAGCAAGTATCCGCTGTATGCACTCAACAGTCGGTTCTTATCGTCCGAATATCTTTGTATTTATTCTTATTTTTTCCTGAACTGCCTCATTCAGCTGTTCCGGAACCAGACGCCACTTCCAATTGCAGCCGGTGATCGAAGGCTGGTTGATTCTGGCTTCCGCACCCAGACACAGATAATCCTGCATCGGAATAATACAGAGATCAGCTGTACTTGCGTGTGCCAGACGCACGAGTGCATCCACCAGTTCTTCTTTTGTATCATAGCTGTATCCCAGATAAGCCTCCACCATTCTACGTTCCTCCGGCAGAATACTGTCAAGCCACTGCAGCAGTGTCTCATTGTCATGCGTACCCGTATAAACAACACAATTCTTATTAAAATTATATGGAAGATACTCCGCCGCTCCGCTGGAATCACGAGAATCGAAAGCAAATTCCAGAACCTTCATATTCGGGAATCCACTGTCTCTTACCAGCTGCCGTACCGAATCGGTAATATATCCCAGATCTTCGGCAATGATATCGATTTCTCCCAACGCCTCGCGGATCGCAAGGAAAAGATCCATGCCCGGTCCTTTTTCCCAATGTCCGTCTCTGGCTGTCGGCTCTCCGGCTTTGATCGAAAAGTACTCATCAAAACCCCGGAAGTGATCGATACGGATCACATCATATTTCTGACGGCATGCAGCGATCCGGCTGATCCACCATGCGTAACCGGTCTCCTTATTGGCCGTCCAGTCATAGAGCGGATTACCCCAAAGCTGTCCGTCTGCAGCAAAGCCATCCGGAGGACAGCCTGCCACTGCCGATGGTCTGCCTTCCTCATCCAGCTGAAACAGTCCCGGATTCGCCCATATATCCGCACTGTCTGCAGATACATAGATCGGTATATCTCCGATAATACGAATTCCCTGTGCATTAGCATATGCCTTCAGCTTCATCCACTGGCAGCTGAATTCATACTGCAGATATTTATAGAAAAAAATCTGCTCCTGCAGCTCTTCCGCATATTTCTCTACGGCATCTGCTTCATGTTTCCGAATATCCTCCGGCCATTCCATATAGCTGACGCCGTTCTGACTGCTTTTCACCGCCATGAACAGGGAATAATCATCCAGCCAAAATGCATTCTCTCTGCACCAGTCAGAAAATTCTTTCTTCTCTGCGATTCCGCTTCGATGGAATGCAGTCAACAGCAGTGTATATCTGCCGTTGTACATTTTTTCATAATCGACGTTCTTCGGATCCGTTCCGAAATCAACGGCACTGCATTCTTCCTCTGTCAGCAGTCCCTGACGGATCAGTTCCTCCGGATCGATAAAATACGGATTTCCGGCAAATGTCGAGAATGACTGATACGGCGAATCCCCATAGCTGGTCGGTCCCAGCGGAAGGATCTGCCAGTAAGTCTGTCCGGCATTTTTCAGATAATCCACAAACTCATAGGCTTCCTTTGAAAACGAACCGATTCCGAATCTGCTCGGAAGGCTGAACACAGGAAGCAGAACTCCGCTTGCTCTCTTCATAGTTGTCTCCTCTTTGATGGGCGGATATGTCACAGGATCCCGATGCAATTCTTATAGAAGATTTACACAGTCGAAACACAGACAGGTGAGGATATTGCGCCTCACCTGCCAGATTATCCTGTTAACCCTTAACAGCTCCTGCAGCAACACCCTTGATGATGTATTTCTGACAGCTCAGATAGAATACAATTACCGGGATAATACTCAGTACGATCAACGCCATAATTGCACCCAGGTCTACAGAGCCGTAGCTTCCCTGCAGATACTGGATATGGATTGGAATAGTCATATACTTTGTTCTGTCCAGAACCAGGTACGGCAACAGATAGTCGTTCCAGATCCACATGATCTCCAGAATAGCAACCGAGATCAGTGTCGGGCTGAGCATCGGAAGAATAACGACGAAGAATGTCTTGATCGGGCTGCATCCGTCAATAGCAGCAGCCTCTTCGATCTCCATCGGCAGAGTCTTGACAAATCCGGTCAGCATGAAGGTCGCCATTCCGGCTCCGAATCCGAGATATACGATCGGAATCGTCCAGGGAGTATTCAGATGCAGGGTATCGGATACCTTTGCCAGCGGGAACATCAGCATCTGGAATGGTACGATCATGGAGAATACAAACAGGTAATAGCAGATCTTACAGATCAGATTGTTAACGCGGATAACATACCACGCAGCCATGGATGTACACAGCAGAATCAGTGCCGTAGCCAGCACAGTGATCATAAAGGAAAATCCGATAGACTTCAGGAACGGATAGTTTCCGAAGGTGAATCCCTTAATATAGTTTGCCCAGCCGACAAAGGTCTCTCCCATCGGCCATTTGAAAGTCTCTGTTTTTACAAATGTGTTTTCCTTAAAGGAGTTCATCAGAACCAGAAAGATCGGAAGTACATATACGATACTGATGATTGAAAACACGACGGTAAGTGCTTTTCCGTTTTTCTTTTCCATTATGCTTCAACCTCCTTGGAAGATGTTAATTTCAGCTGCAGGATAGAAATACCAGCAACCAGAATAAAGAACAGAACGGCTTTTGCCTGTGCAACACCACGGGCGGAAATATTCTGTCCATAGAAAGTGTTGTAGATATTCAGTGCAAGCATCTCTGTAGTTTTTACTACGCTTCCGTCTTCCTGGAAGATAAACGGCTGACCGTTGGTCAGTGCAAGGTTCTGGTCAAACAGCTTGAATCCGTTGGTCAGAGTCAGGAACAGACATACGGTGATGGAAGACATCAGGTTTGGAATGGTTACACGGATCAGTGTCTGGAACTCGGTAGCTCCATCGATCTTTGCAGCCTCCAGCATATCCCCCGGAATAGACTGCAGTCCGGCGATATAAATGATCATCATGTATCCGATCTGCTGCCAGCACATCAGAATGATAAGTCCCCAGAAACCGTATTTGGTCTCCATCAGAATCGAAGTGTTGTATTTAGCCAGAACACCATTGAAAATCATACTCCAGATGTATCCAAGTACGATACCACCGATCAGGTTCGGCATAAAGAAGGCTGTACGGAACAGGTTTGCGCCTTTAATTTTCTGTGTCAGTGCATATGCGATCATGAATGCAAACAGGTTGATCAGAATAAGAGAAACGACCGCATACAGTGCTGTGTACCAGAATGCATGCAGGAAGGTCGGATCCTGGAATGCTTTCACATAGTTGCCGAAACCGATCAGCGTTGCATCACTGGTAGTTGTAAATTTACATAAGGAAAGATAAATACCTTTGCAGAACGGATAGATGAATCCGATCAGGAATGCTGCAACTGTCGGCAGCAGAAAAAGCGGAAAATATTTCACATAGCTTCTGGCAACCATATTCATGCCGGAGCTTCTTTTTTTCTTTTTTGTATTGTTAGCCATATGATCCCCCGTAAAAAAAACAGGAGCCGCAGAATATAACCCAGCTCCTGTTTTTCTACATAATACTCTAAGTTACTTCGTATTATCTCTATGTATTATTCTTTGGGCGAAATCGAATGTTTGATTTCTGCTCCACACTTTATCAGCCTGCATTTGCAGCTTTATACTGTGCTGCCCATCCGCCAACGAATGCGTTCTTAACGTCATCCCAGGATCCGCCGTTGTCGTACTGGTTCATAGCTGCAACCATACCGGATCTCCAGTCGTTTACGTTCGGAGTGTAGTTGAATGCCCATGCTACGTTGTAGTTTCCAGCCTCAAGAAGTGCAGCGGAATCTGCAAGGAATTTGTTCTTGCTGTCTGCAGCTGCTTTGTACGGAATCTGACCGAACTGCTCAGCCATCAGAGTTGTACCGGCCTCAGAAGTAACCATCCATTTCATGAAGTCCAGAGTAGCCTTCTGATCTGCCTCGGAAGCGTTTGCATTTACTGCCCAGCAGTTCTCTGTACCGGAGCAAAGGCCGGCTTTCTCCTCGCCTTCAACACCGCAGTAAATCGGGATCATAGCGATCTCATCATCACCGAGTACTTCGCTGATTGCTGCATACTCCCATGTACCGTTCTGGAAGAATACTGCTTTGCCCTGTTTGAACTCACCCTCAGCGTCATATCCGCCGGTTGCAAGAGTAGATTTGTCAACAGCACTGTTCTCTGTGTACAGATCCCATACTGCTTTGAAGTTATCCAGGTAAGTACCTTTGATCTCTGCCGGGCACTCTGTCCAGCCGTCATCTCTGGACTCATAGAACAGCGGCATGTTTGCAAGATGTCCTGTGAATCTCCAGGAAGAAGAATCATCCATACCGGAGGAAGTGAATGCATCAAAGCCAAGTGTATCGGCATTTGCATGAATATCCTCAACAACGGTTTTCAGTGTTTCGAAGTTTGTGATCTCATCAAGAGAATGTCCTGCTTTCTCAAGAAGAGTTTTGTTTACGATGATACCATAGGACTCATAGCAGTATCCGATGGAGCATGCTTTTCCGTCTGCATCATACAGAGTGAACTCATCGGTTGTCAGCTCATTGTATATATCGGTTCCCTTCAGGTCCAGGCAGTATCCGCCCCAGGTATTAACTGCAGCCTGGTTTCCTACTACGAACAGGGTCGGTGCATTGCTCTTGTCCATCTCTGCTGTAAGTGTGGACTCATAAGTACCGGAAGCTGCGGTAACAACCTTAACCGGAACACCTGTCTCTTTTGTGTAAGTCTCTGCGATTCCCTGCAGAGCCTTATCTGCTTCCGGCTTGAAGTTCAGCCAGTATACAGAACCTTCTCCTGCGGCAGCTGCCGGAGCTGCTGCTGCGCTTGTGCTGCTTGCATTCTCGTTGTTTGCTGTCTCAGCTGCTTTGGAACCACATCCTGCGAGCATTCCTGCTGCCATTGCTGCACTAAGAACAACACTAACCAGTTTCTTATTCATTTCTTTTCCTCCTTGAATAAATACCTGAAACTTTATACATGCGTTTCAATGACCCGAACGTTCTCATCCGATCACCGATTCTCGGGAACGATGTCGGGAACGTTTTCGGGAATGTTTCCGTAATCTGAATATAGCACTCCTTTGACAGAAAACAAAGCATTTTTTATAGAATATTTTGTTTTCGTATATCTTACTAATTTTAAGCATTCGTTTTTAGTAGCTTTGCACTATATCCATAGCCTCGCATGTGCCTGCACTGCTGCTCATGGCTGCATTGCAGGCTTTTATCGATAAAAAAAACAGGCCTGCAGATAGTATCTGCGGCCTGTTTGCCTGTTAGCATATGATTTGTTTAACCGGTTTCATTCGATCCGCCAGGACTGCTTTCCGCTGTCGAATGAACTTCCGTATTCTTATTTTTAGTCCGCTTTGATCTCACGGATCCAGCCTTCCGGTGCCTCGATAGTTCCCATCTGGATACCGGTAAGTGTATCGTACAGCTTCTTGGTCACCGGTCCGACATTCTCCATTCCGGTCGGAATGCAGATCTGTTTTCCGTGATCATCCACTCTGCCTACCGGAGAGATAACTGCTGCGGTTCCACAAAGTCCCATCTCTTCCATTTCGGTGATTTCTGCATACGGAATTCTTCTCTGCTCAACGTTCATTCCCAGATAATGCTCTGCAACATAGCAGATGGAACGTCTGGTGATAGACGGCAGGATGGAATCGGACTTCGGAGTTACCAGTGTTTTTCCGCCATCCTTGATAAAGATGATGTTTGCTCCGCCGGTCTCTTCGATATAGGTTCTGGTTGCCGGATCCAGATACATGTTCTCTGCATATCCTTCACGATGTGCTTCCATTACCGGGTGCAGACTCATTGCATAGTTCAGACCAGCTTTGATGTTTCCGGTTCCATGCGGTGCTGCACGGTCGAAATCCGGAATACGAAGAACGATCGGTTTTGCGCCGCCCTTGAAGTACGGACCTACCGGAGTAACCAGGATACGGAACATGTACTCATCTGCCGGTTTTACACCGATTACAGAATTGTAACCGAACATGTACGGACGAATATACAGTGTTGCACCGGAACCGTACGGCGGTACCCAGTCTGCATTTGCTTTTACTACCTGATCAACGGCGTCCAGAAATCTCTCCATCGGGAATTCCGGCATCTCCAGTCTCTTGCAGGAATCGATCATTCTCTGTCCGTTCAGATCCGGACGGAAGGTAACGATCTTGCCGTCTTCGGTTCTGTAAGCCTTCAGTCCTTCAAAACAGGACTGGCTGTACTGCAGAACACCTGCACACTCACTCATGGTGACTGTATGCTCTTTTGTCAATGTACCCTCATCCCATTTTCCGTCTTTGTACATGGATACATAACTGTAATCGGTCTCTATATAGCTGAAGCCGATGGAGCTCCAGTCGATATCTTTGATTGCCATTGGATCATCCTCCTAAAGTTGCTGCTTATTTTTTCAATAAGTGATATTATACACCTTCATTCCCATAAATAAAGGAATAATTTTTGTTTTTTGCTCTTTTACCTGTAATTTCCACTTCTATTTACGCATTATTTGTAACTATTTTCCCAAATATCCGGTTTCCCGCATAAAGAGCGGCCGCAATCAGCCAGGTTACCAGAAGGATCACCACAGCAATGACGGCCGCCGGTCCTATCCCCCAGTTCATAAATCCGTAGATGTCATTCGTATCCGGCCAGGTTCCGATTCCGTTTATCAGCAGATTGGAAACATATCCGATCTCATAGAGTGCTGTCGGTATCACTGCATAAAACGTATTGCGGAACGGAATCTTTTTTTCCTGTTCCAGAACCATAAAACTGAAAAAGGAAAGCAGAGGAAGCAGCAGATGAAACCACAGATTTGCCCCCTTAAACATTTTTGCATATCCGTACAAGGGTCCAAGGAAACCCATCACGGTCAAAAATGTCAGACCGACCGCTGCTGTTGCAAGCAGTTTTACTGTTTTCTGCTTTGATCCGAATGTCTTCTCTTTCCATAGCCGGAATGCATATGCCAGGCAGACGCCTCCGTTAAACAGATTCGACAGAACTGTAAAAAATTTCAGGCTTGAAAATCCATGTGCCGAAAGCTCCATTCCATGCTCTGCCAGCACCGACATGAAGAACCATGCTCCAAAGGTCATGACTCCGATAAACACATTTATTCCGATCGTTAGTTTTCTTTTCATAATGTTTCTTACGCCTAAAGCGTCTCCCCTAAAATGTAAATACGTAAAAAAGAACTGCTGCACCGAATCGATGCAGCAGTTCTATCATAACTTATCTTCTGTTTTTTACAATACCGATTACTCGATATCTTTGACTTTGCTTGCGCGCTCCTGGATCTGCTTCTGCTGTACATCGGACGGAGCCTGCTCATATCTTGCAAACTCATACTCGAATACACCTGCTCCACCGGTCATGGAACGAAGGGTATTGCAGTAGCCATAGAGCTCCAGCTGCGGGATATCAGCCTCAACAACGGTGATTCCGCTCTTATCCGGAGTCATTCCCAGTACACGGCCGCGGCGTTTGTTCAGATCGCCCATGATATCGCCGGTATAGGTATCCGGTGCTGTAACCTTCAGGTTAACGATCGGCTCAAGAAGAACCGGATTCGCTTTCATAAATCCGTCTTTGAATGCCATCTTTGTAGCTGTCTTGAATGCCATCTCGGAGGAGTCTACCGGATGATAGGATCCATCATAAAGAACAGCCTTTACACCAACGACCGGATATGCAGCCAGCGGTCCGGACTCAACAGAATCAGCAAGACCTTTTTCTACTGCCGGGAAGAAGTTCTTCGGAACAGCACCGCCGACTACTTCTTCTTCAAATACATATGCACTCTCCAGATCACCGGACGGCTCAAAGCGCATCTTTACATGACCGTACTGTCCATGTCCGCCGGACTGTTTCTTATACTTGGAATCCACATCGGCCACCTTACGGATGGTCTCACGGAAAGCCACCTTCGGCTGAGACAGCTCGATGTCAACTTTGTAGCGTTCTTTCAGTTTGCTTGCAACAACATCGATCTGCTGATCGCCGATACCATAGATCAGAGACTGGCGGTTCGCGGAATCATTGACAACCTTCAGTGTCAGATCCTCATCCTGCAGTCTTGCAAGTCCCTGTGCAACTTTATCGACATCCTGTTTATTCAGCGGTTTGTATCTCTTAGCTGTATACGGTTTGGATACGATCACTGTACCATAGTCAATCGGATGATCTTTTGTTGCAAAAGAATCGCCGGTCTTCACACTCTGCAGTTTTGCTACCGCACCGATATCACCGGCATGCAGCTCCGGAACTTCGATCGGTTTATTACCGCACAGTACATACAGTTTTCCGAGTTTTTCTTCACTGTCACGGGTAACGTTGTACAGTACATCGTTTGTTTTCAGAACGCCTGAGCAAACCTTCAGCAGCGAATATTTGCCCAGGAACGGATCTGCGATTGTCTTCCAGACAGAAGCGGACTTTGCAAGTGTAAAATCGTAGTCAGCATCAAATACGGTATTGCTGCTGCGGTCCAGACCTGCACGCTGTCTCTTGGACGGATCCGGGAAGTAACCAACGATATCATCAAGAAGGATCTTAACGCCCTGCAGATTGATCGGGGATCCCATACATACCGGAACCATATCTCCGCTCTCCACATTGATTGCAAGTGCGGAAAGAATCTCTGTCGGAGAGAACTCTTCTGCCGGATTCTCGGACTCCAGATATCTGTCCATAAATTCTTCGCTGGTTTCTGCTACGGAGTCAAGAAGTGCGGTTCTGTACTCCTCCAGATACTCTTCCAGATAATCCGGAATGGCGATTTCTTCTTTTTCATTCTTATTAATATATCTGCGGCCTTTGTTCTTAACGATATTTACATAGCCGATGAATTTTCCATTCTCACGGATGGGCATATGCAGCGGAGCGATCTTCTTGCCGTACAGCTCCTGCAGCTTCTGAACTACATTTCTGAAGGAAACGTCATCAATGTCCATCTCTGTTACAAAAAACATTCTCGGAAGGTTGTATCTCTCACAAAGCTCCCATGCTTTCTGTGTTCCAACTTCTACACCGGACTTACCGGAAATAACGATAACAGCAGCATCTGCAGCTGCTGCAGCTTCCTCTGCCTCACCTACAAAGTCAAAGAATCCCGGTGTATCCAGAACGTTAACTTTGCATTTTTCCCACTCGATCGGAACTACAGAGGTGCTGATTGAAAATTTTCTCTTGATTTCTTCTTTATCATAATCACTGACGGTATTGCCATCGTCAACTTTTCCGAGACGGCTGGTGATTCCGGAAAGATATGCCATACCCTCTACCAGAGTTGTTTTTCCGGCACCGCCGTGACCTAGAATTGCGACGTTTCTAATACTACCTGTTCTGTAAACTTCCATAGTAAGTACCTCCAATACGTTTAATTCGTTTCGAACCTTCATTTCGTTCACTCGATTCGAACTCGCTATGTTGATATTTTACTAAATTTCTATTTTCTTTTCAAGCTTTTTGTTAATTATTATCAAATCCATCATATATTTTGTATATTCCAAGTGCAATATCCACAATTATCTGATAATAACTCTCTGCTATTTTTACGCCTTAGCAAAAGTAAGTATTTCTTTTGTGCAACTGCATTTTTTTTCAAATTTCCGCGGCTTTGGATTTGCATTTATGCTTAAAACTCAGTATGATAGGTAAATGTAGTTTTGAATCTACCATTCTATATAGGAAGTGGCAGTCTTCCTTTTATCTATGCACTGCGCACTTGAAACAGCGGTGCCGCATGCGGATCCTCTTCGAGATCTGCACGTTACTTTGACCTGTTGATTATTTACCTAATATATATGAAGGAGCTATGTATGAAGATTGGTTTTGATAATGACAAATATCTGAAAACACAGTCTGCACGTATCCGTGAGCGTATCTCACAATTCGGCGGAAAGCTGTATCTGGAATTCGGCGGAAAGCTTTTTGATGATTTCCATGCTTCCCGTGTCCTTCCCGGCTTCCATCCGGACTCCAAAATCACGATGCTGAAGGAGCTTCGCGATCAGGCTGAGATCGTCATCGTCATTAACGCCAGTGATATTGAAAAGAACAAAGTCCGCGGTGACCTTGGTATTACCTATGATATGGATCTGCTTCGTCTGGTAGATGCCTTTACCAATAACGGACTGATGGTAGGCAGCGTTGTTCTTACCCGCTTTGCAGAACAGCCTTCCGCAATCGCCTATGAGAAAAAACTGAAAGCTCTGGGACTGAAAGTATATCGTCACTATCCGATCGACGGTTATCCGTCCAACATTCCGATGATCGTAAGCGAAGAAGGCTTCGGCAAGAATGATTTTATCGAAACCACACGCCCGCTGGTCGTTATCACCGCTCCGGGACCGGGAAGCGGCAAGATGGCCACCTGCCTCTCCCAGCTGTATCATGAAAACAAACGTGGGGTAAAAGCCGGCTATGCAAAATTCGAGACTTTCCCGGTTTGGAATATTCCGCTGAATCATCCGGTCAACCTTGCCTATGAAGCAGCTACTGCTGATCTGGATGATGTAAACATGATCGATCCGTTCCATCTGGAAGCATATGGAGAAACCTGCATCAACTATAACCGTGACGTTGAGGTATTTCCGGTTCTGAATGCAATGTTCGAGTCCATTTCCGGCAGCTCACCGTATAAATCACCGACAGATATGGGTGTAAATATGGTCGGTCTCTGCATCAGTGATGATGCGGCCTGCGCCGAAGCTTCCAAACAGGAAATCATCCGCCGCTACTATCAGGCAATGTGTGAAAAACGCAAAGGCAATGGTACCGATGCAGCCATCCGGAAGATCGAGCTTCTGATGAAAAAATGCAACATCACCGCTTCCAATCGTCCGGCAGTTATGGCAGCCAACGTCAAAGCTGAAAGCACCGGCAGCCCGGCAGCAGCTATGCAGATGCAGGATGGAACCATCCTCACCGGCAAGACCTCTACTCTGTTAGGTGCATCTTCTGCACTTCTTCTGAATGCACTGAAGTATCTGGCAGGCATCGATGATTCGGTAGAACTTCTGTCTCCGCTGATCATTGCTCCGATCATGGATATGAAGCAGAATCATCTCGGCGGTGACAAAGAGTCTCTTCTTCATCTGAACGAGATCCTGATTGCTCTTTCCATCGCATCCGTCAGCGACGAGAATGCCGCAAAAGCAATGGAACAGCTGGATAACCTTCGCGGACTGGAAGCCCATTCCTCCGTGATTCTTGCCCAGATTGATGAAAGCGTATTCAAAAAGCTTGGTATTAACCTTACCTGCGAACCGAAGTACGAAGGCAAGAAACTGTACCGTAAATAAAATCATTTCTAATATATTAATAAAGCGTCCGCTGCAGAATTGACAGGAGGTATCTCCTGCTTCTGCAGCGGACGCTTTATGATTTCCGGCCTAAAGTTCAACAATCAGTTAGCACCACTCGATGCAGATGCAGAACTTGCTGCAGCAATACATGCCACCATGGCAGCCTGCTCTGCAATCATTGCTGCGACGACACTGCATGCAGCTGACGCAGAGGCATTTCGATCCCTGGAATAACTCTGGGACACCAAAAGTGCGGCATACATCATGCGGACTGATTCGCCCATGAGCATACCAAATCCCTTTTGTTTTTTTAACCACTCATTTGTATCTGCCAGATCAGAACAGATTTCTTCTTTCGATAAATCCAATTGACTCAGCACTACCAGCATTGGCAATCCAAAGGTCCTGTCATACTTCATATGATAATTCCTGATTTCGTCATATAAGGATACAACCTTTTTACACTTACTTTCTAAAGGATCCTCATAAAGTGCCAGAACACAGCTCACACTCTGCAAAGCATTACTTCCACCCTTTAGTCCCAGATTTTTCAGTTCCGTAAAGCAGTCCTCCACCTCGCTGCCAATGATCATCTCATTCCGCTCGGCCTGTGCCAGCAGAATGCACATCAGATGATCATCAGATCCTGTAAAAAATGGATGATTCTTCTGCATGATCTTATATAACTTCTTTGCCTTCTCCGCCACTGCGGTATACTGACCCGGCTCATAATTTTCCGCCAGAAATTCTGCTCCTATGGCAAGAAGCGGACTGGAATGAAACTCCTTCCGCAGTGCCTGATATGCCGTTATCAATTGCTCAAAATGCTGCGGCTGCCCACCACGAATATCGATCATACATGTAATGACTGACAGCGCGATTCCTCTGATTTCCGAAAAAATACTGGTCTTCTCCTTGATCTGTTTCCTGCAGTATTCTACACGGCCGCCATCCACCCTTTTATCTGCATGCACATATAGGGATGCACAAACGGTTACTATGCGATTGTCCTCCCACTTAAGCACTTCTTTTAATCTGTCCTTATTGTAAATCATCGCTTCACATGTTGTTTTCACGTTTTCTTTCATTTCTTCTCCTACAAACAATATTCGTACTGCCGTTTTTGTTATTGGTTATAAACACAGTGTAAGACTTTCCTTATATAGCCTTCCGTTTTTGTGCAACTTGTTGCATATATTTTACTGCAAATCATTCATGCCGCCAACAGTATCCAACTTGTTGATTATATTAAAGGGGTACATTTCTATGTTGTTATTTTTGAACATAAAAATACTGTTAGCCGGATGTTCTCTACCAGATTTCTTCTATCCATTGAATCGTTTGTTTTCCCATTAGAATACGTTCTTCCGCACACTCTTTCTGAAATTCTTTCTCTGATTTAATAAAATATTTAATTGCACCACCACAATATTCCAGCATCATATGACTCATATGTGCAAAGCATACATGCTTATACGGATATCGAAATTTATTCTCTGACAGTCTCTCTTCCAGTTTCAGGCAGCTTTCTTCCGATGGCCAAATTGTGTCCGCTTTCGTCGAGAACATTAAAATTGGTGCCTGAATCTTTTCAACAGGTATAACAGATTCCAGTTCGATCTCTTTTCCTTCATTAATGGTAAGGGTATTGTACTCTTTATGTTTCATGAATTCTCTTAGCACAGGAAGCTTCCGCGTCTTATATGGAGTGAATGGAAGTTCCTTTCCGCCATAAGACCAGCAGCTCGTTCCAGACGGTCTCTTCCCAATCATACCCTCACTATAAAACCAGGACGGCGTTCGAAGAATCACACAGCTAAGTTCCTGATATGCAATTGCTGCTGCCGCTGCATACTCTGCACCTTTGGATGCTCCAAGAATACCAATCTTCTCATAGCCCTTCATTTTTAACCATTGGATTGCCGTTTCAATATTCTCAAGCTTGATTCGATCCAGGTTTTTTACGGAATTTTTCGTTTTAAAATACCCTAATGCCAAAGAAGGGATTCCGTTATCCTGTAAATACCAGCAAACTTTTTCAGCATGTTCTGTTTTGCCCTCACTTCCGGACATCACAATAACAACTTTGTCTTTACGGTTATCGATCGGATATAAAATACCATCAGCACAATGTAATTTCACATGAATTCCAGTTCTTTTAGCCATTATCTTCCTCTCCCGATTTTATCAGGCATATAAAGTTTGCCCTCTAACAGTTAGTCTTCCTTTACTCTTTTTTATACTATCATTTTTCATCTGCTTTTTCTACATTCCATGGATATTCTTTCTCTGTTTCCGCCGATCAGAAAACCAGGCTCTTTCTTGATGCTTAACTTTCTTACTTCCGATCCATAAAAATAAGCCGCAAGGTATCTCTACCCTACGGCCCATATCATTTTTTCACTATTAACACTGATACCCCCAAAAAAACCATTGTCAACAAAGTAATACAGGTGTTCTGCTCCTAACTATTTATAAAGCCTTTGTGCAGTCTCATTTCCCACCACAACGCACACCGACAATTTGTTTATGTTATTATTTTCAGCCACTTGTTTAACAGCTGTTATAAGACTTCTCTATTAACCTAATTCTCCGGAATATTGATTCCCTTTGATTTCTTATATTTTTATTCATCCACTCAAATATTAACCAGGAAATTTCTTGAAGCATTTACATAATCATCAACCTTATATATCGTAGCAGTATGACCACCTTTTACCGATACTACCTTCGCTTTTGGCATAGAATCAAGTAAATCCTGTTTTGCCTTCTCGGAAAAAGCTACATCTCCATCAGGTAGTACCAATAATGATTTAAAATCAAATTTTTCGTAATCTGAAAAAACAAATGGTTTCAAATTAGCAACATCTGCAATAAGACCCGTCATGTGAAGATCAAATTCCTTGGTATACTGACTATAAAGCCAAGCAAAAAAATCTGTCATATACACTTTGTCCTCATCCTTTTCATTCTCCATGCCAACTTGCTTTTTTGAGAATGCAAACAGGATTTTCTTAATCCAGGAATATGGTACAATCTTCATGAGCTTAAGCATGACACCGTAAGACTTGTACTGTTTCTTTAAATCTTCAACGCTTTGCTCTGACAAGCTGCAGGTCGCATACAAAAGCACAGCCCTAATTTCATCTGCGTATCTTCTTGCAATAATCTGAGCCATAAAACCACCCAATGATGCTCCAATCAGCACTGGTTTCTTTACTCCAAGCTTATGAATCAGTTTCATAATATGGTCGGCCAGCTTTTCAAGATCATCTATCTCCATCGGATAGTCAAATGTAAGAATTCGATAATCCTGCTCCATCTTAAGAATATGCTTAAACCACACCTCTGAATAACCCGCACCTCCAACGAGGTAAACCAATGTATCCTCTGCAGCTTCATTTCCACATAAAAGATATTTTGTATTGATTCCATCTATATCCTTATTCACAAATTTATGATTTTCGTTAAATTGGCTTATTTCATCTATAAATGCCATATTTTCGTTGTCTCCTTTTTAATTAGTTTCCTCTAACCATTATAACATAGTGCTGCTTTAACTCAAGAAAAAGCAAAAGAAAGCATTCATAGTTTTTTATATCTACAATTGCATAGAATCGGCATTGACCAAAGTTCCAGTCGATGCCTTAAATGGTAGGTATTATAGAAGCGGACAATCAATAGAGAGCGACGGAGATTACACAGAAACCTTGTTCTTAAACACTTTCTAATGTTTGTCAACTGATTTTTCAAATTATTTTATCATAAAAAAGAACATGCCAGCAACGCACCCTAGCGCCACTGGCATGTTTCATTTTTACGTTAAAACTCGTTAATTAAATTCCTGATATAGACTGTTATTTTGACTGTTCACCGTTTTTTATCCAGACATGCTTCTGTGTTCTTGCATCTGGAGTATTCTGTGCCATAACTCCGGATAATGGATGCGGAACGTATGCTTCTTCCAGATATAGCAGATCGCTCTCAGATAATTTCAAATCCACCGCCGCAACCGGTGCATCTACGTGGTGAAGTTTCGTTGCGCCACAGATTGGAGCATCCACTTTTGTAAGAAGCCAGGCAATAGAGATTTCCGTCATACTTACATTATACTTCTTTGCAAGATTCATAACTCGCTCTATGATAATCTGATCCTGTTCTGCGGTCTGATCATATTTAAATTTTGCATAGGTATCCTCTTCCAGACGTCTGGTTGTTTCACCGGGTTTTCTGGAAAGTCTGCCAGCTGCCAGTGCACTGTACGGTGTCAATGAGATTCCGTGTTCATCACAGTAGATTTTCATTTCCCGCTCTTCTTCTCTCATGATCAGATTGTAATGATTTTGAACAGAAACAAAAGGAGTCCAGCCATTCTCTTTTGCT
The DNA here is from genome assembly GCA_030527665.1 of Eubacteriales bacterium. Lineage (GTDB taxonomy): Bacteria > Bacillota > Clostridia > Lachnospirales > Lachnospiraceae > Bilifractor. Next base: position 2,496 of record JAUNAK010000028.1, on the reverse strand, counting down.
ATCGCATTTGCTTCCGCAAGCTGCCAGGCAAAACAATTTGCAATACCGAGCGCACGTATTTTTCCGGCTTTTACCTCTTGATGCAGTGCTTCCAGATATTCTTCGATTGGCGTATTCCAGTCCCACATGTGATAAATATAGAGATCAACATAATCCATTCCCAGATGAGAAAGACTTAAATCCAAACTTTTCTTCACATGATCAGCACCGCTCTCGCCAGACTCGATCTCTGCCTGAGATCTTGGCAAAAATTTTGTAGCAACAATAACTTCCTCTCTTTTCGCAAAGTCTCTAAGCGCCTGTCCAACAAACTGTTCGCTCGTACCAGCTTGATAAGCGATTGCAGTATCATAAAAATTGATTCCCTTTTCTAAGCCATAGCGGATAATCTGCCTTGTTGTTTCTTCGTTTACAGTCCAGCTATGCTGTCCTGTTGCAGCGTTTCCAAAGCCCATGCATCCCATACAGATTCTGGAAACGTGAATATCTGTATTTCCTAAATTTCTAAACTCCATGTCTTTATTCTCCCACTCTTAATCCAGCCTGATATGCTTCTTCCATTGCTTTTGTTCCAATGACCTCGCCTTTTTGCCAGACGCCATCTCCCCAGATAACCGGTTCCACTTTGTTTCCAAGATGTGTAAATATTTCAACCAGATCATCCGCTGTACGCTTCAGGCCTGCTTTGCCGTCATGTCCTGTGACAATAATATATACTTTCTTATTGCTCCTCGCATAAACTCATCACATAGTAAATCTGAGTTTCCTTTCGCTCTGGGACTTCCATTTATGATAACAACAAAAATGTATAAAAAGTTCTGCTTTTGCGCAACAGACATATCCGGAAAATACTGCTGAAGACACTGTGTTACTGTTCTTAATGTTTCTCCATTTTTCTGTATCTTCAATCCAATTTCTGTTCCTTGATTTAGAGCTTATTTTTCATCAGATCCTCCGGTTCATAGGCAACCTGCGCAAAGGACTCTTTTAAGAAATCAGGAGTTTTGCTATACATGAATGTTGCCAGTGTTAATGTATTCATCGGTTTATCAGAAAGAACCCAATCTTTCAGAAGCCCTTGTATTCCAAAATTATGATATGCAATAGAAAGTTCCTGTTCCTCAGTTAATGAAGTGAATCCCACTTTCTCTAAAGCATCCTTCGCAATCTCCAAAGCAAGATTATGGATATATGCCGCAATCGAGTTCTGTGAATCCGATACAAATACTTTTTTATAAAAAGGTCTCTTCTCTTCCATCTTCTGCATAATTCTTGCAAGTCTCTCCGGTGAATACTCTGCTTCCTCATATCCTACAACATCAGAGAAATCTCTTAAATACATCCACGCCACCAATTCATATTTATCCTTGAAATGATAATAGAAGGTTGGCGGTGTGGTTCCAGTTCTCCTCACAAGCTCCGTAACTCGTATCTTATCAAATGATGTATCCTTTAAAATTTCTATCAAATGCTTTGCGTACAAATATTTTGTACGATCCTTCATTGTTACTTCTATCATAATCACCCTCTTATAAAAATCATCATTCATTAATTTTTCTTATAAATTATACTTTTTATAAATATACACTTCTTTCATCCTTTTGTATACTGATTTCAAGAAATACTTCAGGAGGCCACATCAAATGTCAAACATTTTAATTTTAAACAGTGCTGCAAGAAAAAATGGTAACACCGCGGATCTTATTCACGCCTTTACAGAAGCCGCAACAAAAAATGGTAATATAGTAAGAGAAATCTATCTTGCAGATAAGAACATTCATACCTGTTTAGGATGTACTGCATGTACCCGAAACGGCGGTAATTGCGTACAGAAAGATGACATGTCTATCATATATGACGGAATGGAATGGGCAGATGTAATTGTCTTTGCTTCCCCAATCTATTTCAATTCCATCACAGGACTTCTAAAAATGGTCAATGACCGCATGTTCTCTTATTGGAATAAGCATTTTCTTTCCGGTAGAGAAACACCTAAGAAGAAAACTGCACTAATTTTAACATCGGCAGGTCATTCCCTGGAGCAGGCACTAGGCTGGTATAGCTTCTTTGAGTTATATGGAAAATGGGAGAATCTCGGTGTGATCAACGGTTCCGGAAGCGGTCTGGGAATCGGAAAAGCAGATGATAAGATGGGCATAGCACAAGCCAGAGAACTTGGTGCATCCATCCATTAAGATACAGCTAAAAAGAAAAAACTCTTAAAATACAACATTACAATAAGAAAGATAAGGCATATACAATGAAGATTATGATTACAGGCGCAACAGGCGGTTACGGAACTTATGCAATCCCTTTTATCAAGGAGTTTGCACCAAATGCAGAAGTCTATGGCATCGCAAGAAACAAAGCAAAGGCTATAGATTTAGAGAATCAGGGAATCATTCCAAGAATTGCTGATTACAGTGATATAGATTCACTGGTCGCCGATTGTAAAATGAAGTTGCACACTTAATAAAAAAATGATCCACAGGTTCC
>JAUNAK010000154.1 GCA_030527665.1 Eubacteriales bacterium | reverse complement strand
GGCTCCTCGGCTGCCGGCTCCTCCACTGTCTTCGGTTCCTCTGCGGCCGGTTCTTCGGCTGCCGGATCCTCTGCAGTCAGTTCCTCAGCTTTCGGCTCTTCAACCGTTGTTTCCTCTGCAACGACCACCGGTGCATCTGCATCCGGATGTTCATCCGCATAAACGGAAGCAGCTCCGGAAAGCATGCATACGCTGATGACGATCATTGCAAGGACAGCCAGAACTTCCCGACGGGCGGTTCCTGCCATTCTGCATACTCTATTCATTTTTCTCTCCTTCCCCGGTTTCGTCAGCTTTCGGCGAAACCACTTGCCTTATACATATACCGTACATATGCAGCTGTTTCATCTGCGCCGGAGATTCCGCCCCTGCATGCAGAAAGCAGGAGCCTTCCGACTGTGATGAACCTGTTGCTCATCCTGAACCTGTTATTCATGCTGAGCCTGTTATCCGGTCTGCATATGCCGTCCGTACATATACTCACTCCATCATACCGCATTTTGTATTTATATACAACGAAAAAAGCGGAAGCGGCCGGCATTGTGGATTTTTTCTTCCTATGCTATACTACATCGGATCATTGATTTTTTACGGGGGAGCAATATGAAAAGCGAGCGAATCGACTGGATCGATACGGCCAAGGGCATCGGTATTATTTTAGTGGTTTTTTCCCATCTGACTACGGACGGACAGTTTCTCAGAAACTTCATTTTTTCCTTCCATATGCCGCTGTTTTTCTTTCTCTCGGGCTTTTTGTCGGTCCGTTCCGGAAAAGCAAAGAAGTATTCCTTCCGTGAATATCTTCTTCGCAGGATCAAACGGCTCTATGTTCCTTATTTTATATGTCTTGTCCTGGATCATCTTGCCGCACGGCTCGTTCCTACCCTGGCCAACTACGAACCGAACCTTACCCATTTTCTCCGCAACATGATCGCCATGGATCTGAAATATCTGGTCAACGGTCCGATCTGGTTTCTCGTGGTCATGTTCTATCTGAATCTGGTATTTTTCTTCCTTCTGAAGCTGCCACGAAAACGCTTATACCCTGTATTCTGTCTGTTTGTGCTTGGCACGGCATTTCTGACCCGGGATCTGCCGTTCGGACTGGGCTATATCTTCCACGGTGGAGCATTTTTCCTTCTTGGATACTTCTTCAATCCCGTTTATAAGCAGCAGGCAGGACGAGGAAGAAGCGCATTTTCCATTCCTGCCATTCCTGTATGTGCAGTTCTGCTGTCGATCGGCTGTACCAGAAACAGCATGGTGGATCTGCACTGGTTCCAGTACGGAAACTTTTATCTGTATTATCTGAATGCGCTTCTGGGAATCGCCCTGACGATCCTGGTTTCCATACAGCTGAAAAAACTGCGTCTCTTCCAGTATCTCGGCAGAAATTCCGAGGTGATCCTCTGTCTTCACTATCCGTTCACAAGGATCCTGATGCCGAAGATCTTCCTGCTTTTGGGATTGAGCGAGTATTTATACCATCCCGTAACGGAATCCATTCTGACCATACTCATCCTTTGCTGCATTGCCTGCGTAATCGAAGTATACGGCAGGATCAAAGCTGCCGGAATCATAAAAAAAACGGCTCTAAAATAAATGTTGGGGCGCGATTCATCAATCATTATCAAGATTGATGG
>JAUNAK010000153.1 GCA_030527665.1 Eubacteriales bacterium | reverse complement strand
TTGTTTCCGCCGCACAGCTGGTTGCCGTATTGCAGGCGATGACGATTGCCTTGCATCCGTTTTCTGCCATATAGTCGGCAATATGCATGGACAGATCAATGACCTGATCCTTTGTTTTCTCTCCATAGGGAGCATTTGCCGAATCTCCGAAATACAGGAAATTCTCTTCCGGAAGTTCTTTGATCAATTCCTTCAGCACGCTGATTCCGCCGACACCGGAGTCAAAGACACCGATATAACCTTCATAGCGGCGTGATGCTTTGTTGCTTTTCTGTGTTTGTGTTTCTGTTTCCATGTTCTGCGCCCTTCATCATGATCTGCGCGATTTCTTTGTTCTATATTCATCGATGCAGCAGACAGATTCCCTTCGGTCTATACCTGCTTTGTATCTGCATACAGCAGCAGGATCGATCCATTTCATTCTTTATTTAATATCCAGATCAGTAATGATCTCCAGGAATTTCTCCTCTTCTGTGTCCGCTTTTGCTTCCTGCTCTTCTTCATCGCCGAAGTCTTCCGCCTTCAGAGTTGTCAGATCAGCTTCTTCAAAAGACTGCGCTTTATACAAACGGGTAGACTGCGCCTGCACGATCTTTTCAAAAATGTTGCGGACCTCACGGGCATTGGCAAAATTTTCCGGCTTATTTTCCAAAAGTTCCTTGAAATGCGCCGTGATTTCTTCTTTCAGATCATCCTCAATGGTATATTGGTATTTTTTACAGCGCATAAGGAAGATCTCCACCAGTTCCTCTGCCGTATAATCCTCAAAATTGATGTACTTGTTGAATCTGGATTTCAATCCCGGATTGGAATCAATAAAATGCTCCATCAGGTCCGGATAACCGGCAACGATGACGATCAGGTCATCCCGGCTGTCTTCCATTGCTTTCAGCAGCGTATCGATCGCCTCATGTCCGAAATCATTCGGTGACCCATATGGTGCCAGTGTATAGGCCTCATCGATAAACAGTACGCCGCCCATGGCAGACTGAATCACTTCCTTAGTCTTGATTGCTGTCTGTCCCACGTAACCGGCAACCAGATCCGCACGATCCGTCTCCACCAGCTGTCCCCTGGAGAGAATTCCAAGAGCCCGGTAGACCTTTGCAAGAATTCTGGCAACCGTTGTTTTGCCGGTTCCCGGGTTTCCGTAAAATACCAGGTGGTTGCTGAAATTCGGAATGGACAGTCCCATTTCTTTTCGCTTCTGATTGACCGCCAGCGTATGGATCAGTGTATTCACATCTTCCTTCACATTTTCCAGTCCGATCAGTTCGTCCAGCTCCTGCATGCACTCTTCCAGCGTCGGCGCAGGCTCTTCCGGCTTCTCCGGTTCCTCTTTTTTGACAGTACCAAGCTTCTCCTTCATGGCGTTCAGCTTATCCTCAGCATCCTTCGGATCCCCAAGCAGCTCCGGATCATGAAAAGACAGCTTGTCCAGATCCATGCCTTCGGAAATATCTCCGTTTTTCGCATCGCCTTCTGCCGGCTCTTCCGCTCCTGCTCTGGTGCCTCCGGTTTTGATCTCCCATTTGCTGATATCCCACAGATCCCGATCCAGCTTGCGGTCTTCCAGTCCGCTCTCTTCAAACAAGCGGTCCATGGCCTTATGCATATCTCTGAGGAAGTCATTTTTCTCTGCCATTCCGA
>JAUNAK010000027.1 GCA_030527665.1 Eubacteriales bacterium | reverse complement strand
CTATCAATCTCGATAAGGATTGATGAATCGCGCCCCAACATTTATTTTAGAGCCCAAAAAGCCGGAGACTGCTGTGCACAAGCAAGACAGCCCCCGGCTTTTTCTTAACCTTATTATACTCTTATGCTTATGATTCGTTTTTTACAATCAGAATCCATGACTGCTGGAACCGCCGGAGAAGCCTCCGCCGCCTCCACCGCCGCCTCCGGAAGACCCGCCTCCTCCGCTGGAACGCGGATGATACGTCTTTTTCAGGTGTCCCTGTCGGATGGCGGTATTGCCGACCATCGTAGCGGTAACTGCGCCTGCGATCACAGCCGACTTCGGTGCCTTCTTCACAAAGGACACAAAGGCAAGAAGAAAATTCAGCACCAGAGCGATCACAAGAGCAAGGATCGCATTGTCGATATATTTCATGGTATGTGCTATTTTTCCTTCATGAACAACCGTATTGATCTGCTTAAAGCATTCATAGGCACAACCGTAATAATCTCCGTTTGTTGCCTTCTTGTATATATTATCAACGATGGAATCCCTCTCCCTGCCGATCAGCGTTTCCATCTCTGTCGAAGCAGACAAAGTCAGTTTCCGGTTTCCCATATCGATCTGGAAGATCACCCCCGGCTCATTGCCGAAGAGATCGTAATAACTCTGCTCGGAATACGCCTCATAGTCCTTCCGGTATTCCAGGTTCACGCTTTGAAAAACAACATTGCCGAATTCCGTCAATGTATGCATATAAGCAGAAAGCTTCTGCTCCTCCACATCGGTCAGCAGATCCGCCTCATCATTGATATACACCTGATACTGTGCTGCTGTTTTAGTATTGTTATCTGTTTCTTCCGCAAATACAGCAGTTCCGGGATACAGGACTGCAAGCATGGTACAAAGTATCAGCAGCAGGACTCGAACAGGCAGCCTATACAATACACAATTCTTTACTCTTCTCATTTTGTACTGCCCTCCGTTCTCTCAAAGAAATGCGGCACCGGCCGGGTCACCAGGTCATTGTAGCGAAGCATTGTACATACAGCCGTGAAGGCGATCGCCGCCATGCTGAACACAGCCATAGCATAATAGAAGATATCCGCAGCCGGATCCATAAACAGAATCACCCCGCTCATGATCATGGCAGTCACCGAACCGGATACATCCAGGAAGATCCTCTTATCTTTCAATATCCGGTAACTTGTCACGATTCTTGCCAGCACGTAGAGCACAACAGCCGGAATCACCAGATAAAAGCCAAAGAAAAGAATCGGCAGAACCGCCTCTGCCAGAAATCCCAGCAAAGCAAAGAGGCCAATACCCAATTCCTTTTTGTGATCCCAAAGCCAGGAAAATGCCTGTTCCACTGCACTCTTTTTTACTGCCTGTGTCTTCTCCGAACCATTTTTTGCCAGATAGCCTTTATCCTCGGTATGAGTGATCCGCTGAACCATCTTGTTTGTCTGAACCTGATACAGAATCAGCGTCAATAGAGAGAAAAACAAGGCGATCTTCAGCATCATGGAAACATTGAAGGTGACCGTCAAATTCAGCAGACAGAACAGAATGACCGCCGTCAGCAGAGAAATACCAAGATACCGCTTGATATCGATGGGAATCTCCGCATAGATCTTTCCTGTATCGCCGTTCACCACCGAATATGCTACTCGATCATCCTTTCTCCATGTCAGAAACCATACCGGAAGCATAGAAAGCTTTGCTTTCTTCTGCACATGGAAAGTTTCGTCAAACTGATTCACATCCGGTTTCTTTGTTTTTACTTTACCGGTATCGATATTCGCAGTAACCTCCCTCCAGATCTTGTCCCGGACATCCTGATCCGCATCCCTTCTGTAGACGTTTTCCTCCACATCCGCAGTATCCGCAAAATATCCATAAATATAGGAAGCATCGAATGGTTTCATTTTCGCCCGCTCAAAGGGAGCCAGCTTACTGCTGATCGTATCATCAAAATTTGAAGAAGCATCAAAGCTGACACCGTCCAGCTTTCCGTCTACTTTCAGAAATATATCATAATGCTGCTCGTACAGATAATCGCCCTTCTGTTTAGTAGTCACTCCATCCAGCTGTACGTTCGGACCATAGGTATATTCATAGGTCCAGAAAGGAATATAGATTCCCTTGAATCTATTCAGAAACTCCTTTTTACGGAATTCAGAAGGAGCATACAGATTCCTTGCAAGCATGAACGAATACTTGTTTCTGCACGCCTCCTGATCGATGGCAAAAGGAAGAATGAGATCGGGTTTTCGTATCCTTGTCATATGCTTCTGCAGAGTAACAAAACTGCCGCAGTACAGACAGTATTCCACCGCTGCAAGTTCCGTACAGGTGATCTCCGCTCCACAGTTCGGACAGGTATAAACGACCGCATCCATTTTGCCGTCCTTTGCATTCTTCTTTTTCTCCTTACCTGCAGACTCCGTTTTCACAGGGGAAGATTCCGGATTCACTTCCTCCGACAGAACAGCTTCTTCTGACGGCATCGTAACCTCCCCGGCATCCGTCATTGTCTGAATACTGCCCGGGTCAAAGACAGATTCACAGTAAGGACATTTCAATTTACCCGAAGCGGAATCAAACTGCAAAGTTCCGCCGCAGCTCGGGCATCGATTGACCATTGCTTTCATAAATACACATCATCCTTTCCCTGTTGATCATCCAGTTATCCATTTTCCAGATCAGTATGCGGAGAGCCTGCGCACGCTGTTCCCTCAAGGCACAGCATGGAATCTCTCCTATACATTTCAGTATAACATAGGACACATTCTTTATGGGCACCATTCTCCGCCCCTTCTGTTGACATCTCCGCTGACAGACCGTATCCTAATTACAAATTAAAAATATATAAATCGAAAAAGGAAAACAACACCCATATGGATCATTTTAAAAAAATTACCCGTCAGTTGACTGACTTTATCAGCGCCTCTCCCAGCTGCTATCATGTGATCGACAATATCCGCCGGCAGCTTCTTGCGGAAGGTGTGAACGAACTGGAAGAACAGAAACCCTGGTCGATCACTCCCGGAAGCTCCTATTTCTGTATACGTGGAGGCTCCTCACTCATTGCCTTCCGTATTCCTTCAGAAACACCGGAAAATTATCAGCTGATCGCCTCCCACAGTGATTCTCCGTCTTTTAAGATCAAGGAAAATCCGGAGATCTGCCGGGACAACAGCTATGTAGAATTGAATGTAGAAAAATACGGCGGTATGCTTTGTGCTCCCTGGTTTGACCGACCACTGTCTGCAGCTGGCCGGGCAGTTATTGAAGAGAATGGAAAGATCCTGACCCGGCTTGTGCATTTCGACCGGGATCTGGTGCTCCTTCCAAGTCTCGCGATACACATGAACCGTCAGTCCAACGAAAATGTATCCTATAAGACACAGACCGATATGCTTCCGCTTTTTGGAGACGGGGCTTCTGCAGGCCGTTTCAACTCCCTGCTTGCAGAAGTACTGGGATGCCGGGAAGAACAGATCCTTGGACGTGATCTGTTCTTATATGATCGGTCCCGTGCCTCCTTCTGGGGCTCAGACGAACAATATTTCTCTGCTCCCCGTCTGGATGATCTGCAGTGTGCCTTTGCATCTGTTCAGGCTTTTCTGCAGAGCCGGAACCGTACATCGATCAATGTCTGCTGTATTTTTGACAATGAAGAAGTCGGAAGTCTGACCCGTCAGGGCGCGGATTCCACTTTCCTGTCCGATGTTCTGGAACGGATCAGCGAGTCGCTGGGACTGACCCGTGAAAAACATCATACGATGATCCGTTCCGGCTTTATGCTGTCTGCGGATAATGCGCACGCCGTTCATCCCAATCATATCGCAAAAGCCGATCCAACCAATCACGTACACCTGAATGAAGGCGTCGTGATCAAGCATAGTGCAAACCAGAAATATACCACCGATGCCGTATCTGCAGCCATCTTCCGCAGCATCTGCAGAAAAGCAGGCATTCCCGTTCAGGATTTCCAGAATCATTCCGATGTTCCCGGAGGCTCCACCCTTGGAAACATTGCCAATGCCCACGTATCTCTGAACACGATCGACATCGGTGCTCCGCAGCTGGCCATGCACTCTCCCTATGAGACCGGAGGCATCAGAGATACCTGGTATCTCACAGAGGCAATGAAAGCTTTCTATTGTACTTCGATCCATACGACCGGAAATGGAACGTTTGTGCTGGAGGAGTAAGGCTTGATCCTGATGCATCAGTAAAGGAACGTTCGTGCTGAAGAAGCATGGATCGCCCCTAACGCATTAATAAAAAGAATTTCCTGAATAATGAATCGAAATCCGGAGTATCCTCGGATACATAAAAGGCAGAAGAAGGTATTGTAGCAATATCTTCTTCTGCCTCTTTTTTTCGCGAGCAGCGATGAGAATGCCGTGCTGGCACGAGCATTCGAGGAGCGCTGCGACAGCTAAAAAAAACGCAAAGCGTGTTTCTCATAGTTTGGTTCACACCTGAATTACTGTATCAACAGCACTTCATTCAATTTCTTTTTTGCTTCTTCTACACTGTCTGTATCCGGCAGCATGACATAGCTCTCTGTTCCCGGCATGGAATATGTCGTATTCGAACTGCCGGTTCCTGTTGCTGCGTAGGAAGAAATATTCCAGGATGCCATATCGTTCACCTGCATTTTTACAAGCTCCGAAATCTCCTCCGACGTCATATTCGTCATAAACATACCCGAAAGGCTGTTCAGGATCGCACTGTATTGTGTAAGCAGGATCGTTTTGTCCGAGGTGATCTTTCGGATCAGCGCGGTGATCACACGCATCTGATTTTTACCTCGTCCGTTGTCGCCGCCGGTAACATGCTTGCGGTCACGGGCAAAAGCAAGCGCCTGCGCACCGTTGAGTTCATTCGGTCCCTGCACATAGCTGTATGCACCGGTTGAAAATGCCTCCTCCGAATCCACAGTAACACCGCCGACGGCATCGATCAACGTTTCAAATCCCGTAAAATTGATCTGGCTGTAATAGGTGACCGGAATGCCGTACAGGTCTTCCAGTGCCTCTATGGAACAGTTCACACCATAGATTCCGCAGTGCGTCAGTTTATCCGGTGCACCGTCACCGGCCGGGTTTCCGATATAATAATCACGCGGTGTATTCACCAGAAGGATCTGCTTTGTCTGCGGATTGACTGCCATCAGAATATTCACATCACTTCTTCCGGTACTCAGCATCTCACTTGTTGAATCCGAACCGCTGATATACATAACGAAAGGAGTATTTGTTACAGCTTCTGCGTCACGAATGACCGCAGCTGCCTCACGATCGACACCATCTGCGGAATCCCCCTCACCCGCTGCATGCGGATCTCCTGCATTTGCATCCGCTGTTCCTGCATTCTCTGCCGTCTCCTTTTCCGGCCCCTTCTCCGGAACCGGAATTTCAGCCAGTACACGTGTACGCTCCGCAAAATCCGCATAAGCTTCCAGCTCATCCAGAAGGGAAATATAGGATTCATTAACGATCAATGCCTGAATGGAACCGTTATACAATGCTTCCGCATTTTCGACGATCGTCGGTCTGGAGATGACTGTAATATCCCTCTGCAGTTCCTCTCGGCAGTACTGCACGGCATATTCCGTCACATCCGTATCAAAATTCCCCATAACGCCGAATCGATACTCTCCCGAGTCCGCCAGTTTCAAGGCACGGTCATCCGATAAAACATAGACCGCAGCCACTGCTTTTACATCCCGTTTTGCTTCTGTTACATTGCCGATCGTATGCTTTACTTTGCTTACAAGCGAGGCAATAAACAAAGACCCAACACAGGTCAGAATAATCAGAAGAACGCCCAGTCCTCTTCGGATATTTCTTCCTGCCGCTCCGTCCCTACTTGTCCGAAATAACAGCAGAAAAGCCGATAACAGAACAGCCAGCACAAGACTGCCGACAAGAACTGCCAGATACCGCGGAGGCAGCATATTCATCTGAAAGATCTTATAGATTGCAACCAGTTCCAGACCGATCTGAAACAGAAGCAGAACGATCGTTGTCAAAGACCATAATTTACTGTTTTTCATACCTGTTTACCATATCCGTATCGTTTTCCGTATCCATACTTTTTCCCGTATCCGTAGCGGTAATATCCTCTTCCGCCTTTTTTTGCATTATTCCGGATCACGCCCAGTACCTTGCTGCCGCTTTTTTTCAGCTGCTCGACAACATCCATCGCCTGAGTTCGATGAATGCGGCTGCTGCCGATCACCAGAACCGAACCATCGCACTGCGTCGCAATGACAGCTGCGTCAATGACCTGTCCCAGAGGCGGGGTGTCGATCAGGATATAATCATAATGCTTTCGTAAAGCCTCGATCAGCACCGAAAACGTACGGCCGTTCAGCAGCTCGGTCGGATTCGGCGGGTACTTTCCCGCAAAGAGCAGATGCAGATTCGGATACTGCGTTTTATAGATACAATCATTGATGCTTTCCTGACCGGACAGCAGTTCACTGAGACCGACGACTTTCTGCGAATCCGTATTGCGTCCGACAATGACCGATTTCCGCATATCGCCGTCAATGACCAGCACTTTCTTATCCAGCTCTGCCAGACATTTTCCAAGTCCCAGAGATACGGTTGTTTTTCCTTCATTTTCATTACAGCTGGTCAATGCAATTACCTTGATATCCTGTCCGCAGAACTGCAGATTTGTTCTGAGAACCTTATATGCTTCCTGAGTAAAAAAATCATTTTCTCCGGTAAGCTTTAATGTAATATTTTTCATTTCTTCCTGCCCTTTTTCCCTTTTTTGTCCTGATCGGCACTGTAATAGCCGTAATGACGTCTGCTGCCGTCATTCGCATTCGGAATCTCACCCAGAATGCTCAATTCCAGATACTCTTTGATATCCTCTTCTGTTTTTATGCTGTCATCCAGCATAAACAGCAGCAGATATATGCCGTATGTAAGCAGCATAACGATTATGCCGATCACCGCATATGTACGAAGACCGATCGTATTGCAGGGCTTCGTTTCCAGCGTTCCATGCTCGTAAAAATTCACCTGCTGAAAGCCCATTGCCTCAGTGATCTTATTCTGCCCGATCTTGCAGAGCGTATCTACGATTGCCTTCGCTTCCTTCGGAGAGTCTGCCTGTACAACGACCTCCAGTATACGTGTATTCTCCGGATTGGATGTGGAGATCTTGCCGGACAGTTCTTTATATGTCATATCCAGCTTCATGCTGTCGATGACCTCATCGACAACGGCATGACTTTTTAACAAATAGGTACAGTCATTGATGACTTTCAATGCCAGAGAGAATCCCATGTCCGCATCCGTCGTATCCTTCTCTCCATCCTGACGAAGAATATACAGTGTTGCCGTAGACGCGTACTGCGGGGTAAACGTTATGCGGTTAAATGCAAAAAAGGCACCTGTGCACAGCACGGCTGCAATAATCATGATTGGTAATCTGTGAATAAAAATGTCCCATAGATCTTTCAGTGAAATGATCCTGGTTCCGTTTGTATGTTCCATTTCCGGTTACTCCTGTTATACTCTTATACTTTTATTTCTGTATCAGTTTTCCTGCATTATGACAAAACATGCTTTCAGCATAGTCGGTTCCGTACTTTGCAGAAATCTTCTGGAAGCTCAACGACAATTCCGGAGGTCTATGGCTGGTATCATGTGCATCGGAACCGATCAGATCCGCAAGCCCCAGCTGCAGAATTCGTTTCGTCCGCATCTGAATCCGCAGTCCGAATCCTCCCAGAACGGATTGTGCATCTACCTGTATGATAACACCATTTTCACGCATATCGTGAATCGCTTTGCATTTCCGGTCCAGATTCCGATATCGCTCTGCATGTGCAAGGATCGGATGATACCCGGCATTCAGCAGCCTGTCGATTCCGCCGACGATTTTATTTTCCGATTCTGCTTCAGAAAAATCGACCAGACAATACCGGCTGCCATTCATGGTACGGCAGGCCCCGTCATCCAGCCAGCTGATACAATCCGGACTATATCGCAGTTCATTTCCCAGATACAACTCCAGATCCGGATATGCCTCTGCTGCATAGGCCTGCAGGATACGAAATGCCTCTTCTGACTTTTCCCTGTTATTTCCAAAATAACCGGGATGAAAATGCGGAGTCAGACACATGCTCCGTACACCATCCGCATAGGAAGCATCGATCATTCTGCACATATGCGCTTCGGTTTGTGCACCGTCATCGACCCCAAACAGGGAATGATTGTGCATATCAAAAAACGGCATGTTCTCTATTCTCCCTTTCTCCAGACCATACGATCCACAATTCCGGTATAGGACTGTATGATCTTAACAACTTTGTCACTGACATGTTCATCGGTATAGACCGGGACCGGTACACCGTAAAACCCATCTGCTTTCATCTGAACTGCAAGTTCTACTGCCCGCAGCAGTGACTGCCCGTCAATACCGGCCAGTGTAAAACATCCCTGATCAAGAGCTTCCGGCCGTTCGGTCGACGTACGGATACATACCGCCGGGAACGGATAACCGACCGAGGTAAAGAACGATGCCTCTTCCGGCAGTGTTCCGCTGTCGGAAACCACCGCAAATGCATGCATCTGCAGACAGTTGTAATCATGAAATCCCATCGGTTCATGACAGATCACCCGGGGATCAAGCGCAAAACCGCTTTCCTCCAGCCGTTTTCGAGATCTCGGATGACAGGAATACAGGATCGGCAGATCGTACTGCTCTGCCATGCGGTTAATTGCGGTAAACAGCGACCGGAAATTTCTGTCCGTATCAATATTCTCCTCCCGATGAGCGGAGAGCAGAATGTATTTTCCTTTTTCAAGACCAAGCCTCTTATGGATCTCACTGTTTTCGATGGCTGCCAGATTTTTATGCAGTACTTCTGCCATCGGCGAACCGGTTACAAAGGTCCGCTCTTTAGGCAGCCCGCATTCCTCCAGGTATCGTCTGGCGTGTTCGGAATAGGCCATATTTACATCGGATATGATATCCACGATCCGTCGGTTGGTTTCTTCCGGCAGACATTCATCCTTGCACCGGTTTCCCGCTTCCATATGAAAGATCGGAATATGAAGCCGCTTGGCCGCTATTGCAGACAGACAGGAATTGGTATCGCCGAGGATAAGCAGTCCATCCGGATGGATTCGCTTCATCAATTTATAGGAACGATCGATGATATTCCCGATCGTCTCCCCCAGATCCTCTCCGACAGCATCCATATACACCTCAGGAGCCTCCAGCTCAAGATCCTTAAAAAAAACACCGTTCAGATTATAGTCATAATTCTGTCCTGTATGCGCAAGGATCGTATCGAAATATCTGCGGCATTTCGTAATCACGGCAGACAGACGGATGATCTCCGGCCGGGTTCCTACGATAATGAGCAGTTTCAGCTTTCCATTATTTTTAAATGTGCAGTCATTGGCCATTGCTCTGCTTTCACTCCTCTGTACTTCTCTGTGTTCTTCTGTACTTTTTTATATTCTCTATATACTTTTCTGTACGCTTCTGTACTTCTCTATACGCTTCTATACTTCTCTGTAAGTTTCCTCTTATACGATCACATTCTCATGAAACGTATCCGGATGTCCCGGATCAAATGATTCATTTGCCCACATCAGGGTAACCAGATTTTCCGTCTGTGATACATTGATAATGTTGTGTGTATATCCGGGAAGCATATGCACAGCTGTCAGCTGCTCACCGCTTACTTCAAACTCCAGCACTTCATCCGTATCGATCCTTCTCTGCCGGATCAGTGCTCTGCCGGCCACAACAATAAAAAATTCCCATTTGCTGTGATGCCAGTGCTCTCCCTTTGTGATTCCGGGTCCGGAAACATTCACACTGAACTGCCCGGCATCGACCGTTCGAAGGATTTCCGTAAAGCTTCCTCTCTCATCCGTATGCATTTGCAGCGGAAAAGAGATCTTTTCGGCCGGCAGATAGGAAAGATAGGTCGAATACAGTTTTTTAGCAAAAGAATCCTGCGGAATCGAAGGCATCTGCAGGGTTCGGGGCTGTTCCCGGAACTGTTCCAGCAGATCGACAATATCTCCCAGTCTCTGCCGATGCAGCGTCGGAACATAACAGTATGTTTTACCTGCCTCCTCACGCATATGTGCCCTGCCTTCCAATGCATCCAGCAGCTCGGCAACCAGATCATCGATATAGATCAGTTCCAGCTCCGTACTGCGGTCATCCACACGAATCGGAAGGTCTCGTGCTCTATTATAACAGAAGGTGGCGACTGCGGAATTATAATTCGGTCTGGACCATTTCCCGAATACATTTTCAAAACGATATACAAAAACCGGAGCGCCGGTTTCCTGTGCATACAGGAAAAACAATTCTTCACAGGCAAGTTTTGACTGTCCGTATGCACTTCCTGCAAATCGTCCCTGCAGGGATGCCTGAATGGAAGAAGAAAGCATGACCGGACAGGTATTCTTCTGTCTTTTTAGCATA
Source organism: Eubacteriales bacterium (assembly GCA_030527665.1). Classification (GTDB taxonomy): domain Bacteria; phylum Bacillota; class Clostridia; order Lachnospirales; family Lachnospiraceae; genus Bilifractor. The sequence continues at coordinate 22,780 of JAUNAK010000027.1, read as the reverse complement.
TACAGCAGATCTGAGGAAAAATCATAATTTCCCTCCATGAATTCTTCCGGATGTACAGGTCTGTTTACCCCTGCCAGATGGAATACAAAATCCGCCTCCCCGCAATAGGCTTCCAGTACCGCCGGATCCGTTTCTTTGTCACAGGTAAAGATCTCGTCGATCTGCAGCCCTTTTCTTGTACGATCGTACCCCAGCTGCAGATTACGAAGCGACGCATACAGATTTTTTCCTATGAATCCGTTTGCACCGGTTATCAGTATCTTCATTTAATAGTCCCCTCCGAACAGTCTGAGTTTAAGAAGAAGCTGTTTCATCTCTTCCACATTCAGCCGCTTAGTGTTTTCCGAAGTATACTGTTCATACTGCTCCAGAACCGGGTTTCCTTTGCTGAAATAATTATCGTAATTCAGATCACGATTATCGGCAGCAATACGGAAAAAGCCGTCCAGCTCAACCGCACGAACCATCTCTTCTCTTGTAACAAGAACCTCGTATACTTTCTCCCCGTGCCTTGTTCCGATCGTCTTTGTACCCAGATTGGAATTCTTCAGTTCCAGAATCGCCTGCGCCAGTGTCTCGATCGTAGCTGCAGGTGCTTTCTGTACGAACAGATCGCCCTGTTCCCCATGCTCAAAGGCAAACAAAACCAGATCAACAGCATCATTCAAAGTCATCATGAAGCGGGTCATTGCGGGATTTGTCATTGTCAGCGGCTTACCTTCTTCGATCTGGCTGCAGAACAGCGGAATGACCGAACCTCTGGAAGCCATCACATTTCCGTACCTGGTCAGACAAAGGATCGGATCCCCATCCAGCATCTGTCTGGACCGGGCGATCACATTCTTCTCCATGACCGCCTTCGTCATACCCATGGCATTGATGGGATATGCGGCTTTATCCGTGGACAAAAATATGGCTTTCTTTATATGATTCTCTACACAGGCCGAAATGACATTGTCCGAACCCAGCACATTGGTTTTGACTGCTTCAATCGGATAAAATTCACAGGAAGGAACCTGCTTCAGGGCAGCGGCATGAAATACATAGTCCACTCCTCGAAAGGCATTTACGATCGAATGATAATCCCGGATATCTCCGATATAAAATTTGATCTTATGGGCTGCATCCGGATACATCTCCTGGTATTCATGACGCATATCATCCTGTTTTTTTTCATCTCTGGAAAGAATCCGTACCTCTCCGATATCCGTAGTAAGAAAACGTTTCAGTACAGCATTTCCGAAAGATCCGGTTCCTCCTGTGATCAGTAATGTTTTTCCATTGAATTGAGACATTTTCAGCTCCTTGTTTTCTTATTTTTTCTAAGATCCCTGCATGCGACAGCCTCCAGCATCAGCCGGACATTCGGACGAAGCGGCCGGATCATTGCAGGAAGAACTGTCGTTGTTATGATCTGTGTAACAAGCGATGCAGCCGCTGCCCCGGATGCTCCCCATTTCGGTATCAGCAGATAATTCAGCAGTACATTCGAAACAGCCGCAACCGGATACAGAATATTCAGATACTTCTGTTTGTCTTCACAGACCATCCATGCATTTCTGGCTACGCCCAGATAGGAAAAGGCCGTATACCAGACAACGATTCGAAGCGGCACGATCGCACCGAGGTATTTTTCCCCGTACAGGATCTGAATGATCGGTCCGGAAAATCCCGCGATCAAAACAGACATCAGCATGGCCGCATAGAAAACAATACCATACAGCTGCCTGTTTTTGCGTTCATAGGACGCATAATCGGTCTGGTATTTTTCCACGATCACCGGATACATCGAATCGATGACGGCGGTTAATACAAAGGCCCAGGTTACACTGAGCGTTGATGCCAGTGAATAATACGCGACCTCACTCTCTGATAAAAAACGCTTGAGCATCAGTTTATCGGTGCTTGCATAGATAGAGACCATTAATCCGGAAATAATAAAGCTGCAGCTTTTGCTTAACAGCTGCTTTCCCTTCCGTATGGAAAACGAAAGCCTTTTTCCGTTTGATTTTTTATAGATCACAAATAAAAATACACCGGCGACGATATAATCCAGAGAATTGGACAAAGCAAACCATCGTACATCCTTGCCCAGTATCAAAAGGATCACCTTGAAAACGGAAACGACTATGTAGGCTATATTCGTTGCGATTGCCGGATATTTGGACTGCAGCCTGGACTGAAACCAGTACTGAAAGGTATCATAGATCTGAAAGATCAGCGACAGACTGCTCAGAATTACGACAGCCAGCGTCACCGGTTCATTGCGATCCACTACATAAACGATTCCGGTGATCATAACTGCAGAAAGCAGACTGGCAATGCCCTTCAGAACCAGTGCGGTTCCAAGCGTTTCCTCCTGCTCATCCGGAAATTCCAGAAAATTCTTAACAATGATCGAATTGATTCCCAGGGAGCAGACGGCAGCAAAAAAGGTCGTATAGGCAGCCGCATAATTGATCAGCCCGTAATTGCCCGGTCCCAGATAGCGGGCTGTCAGGATCCCGACTATAAAAGCCAGGATCTTGTTTATGATCTTACCGCCGATCAGCCATCCGGCATTTTTAATTACTTTGTTTTTAACTATTTTTTTCAGATTCATCCGTTAACTTCCGAATCACCCCTGCCGGAACACCTCCGACAAGACAGTCATCTTCAACATCCTTCACTACACAGGTGCCTGCCGCTGTTATGCATCCGTCTCCGATCTTCACATTTCCGCATATCGTACTTCGTGCACCGATCCACGTTCCTTTTCCCACGTAAATGGAATAGGATTCTCCCTGACCGGCACGCCTTCCATGTGTTCCGATCCGGTGTCCGCCGGTAAGAAATGTAACGGCAGGTGCCAGATCACAATTGTCTCCGATTTCCACGCTTCCGTTGCCCTCGACCGTAAGTGCTCTTCCGATCCACACATTTTCCCCCGCCTTCAGCTTTGCCGTACAATAGATCGGCCCTACAACCTTTGTACCTTTTCCGATCTCATAACCGACAGCATTCAGCATTCTTCGCTTCAGAGAAAATGCAAATGTTCCGGATAATACATGATTTATGATGCCGATGTACACCACTTTTTTAATTGTTCGCAGTCTCATACGTGATACCAGTCCTCTCTGAGCAGCGTTGCCGGACTGCAGGGTCCTGTTTTGTACAGCAGCCTTGCATCTTCCCCTTTTTTAAGTGCCTCGGCAAGGTGAAGAAGTCTCTCTGCCGCAGTTTCGGCATTCCACTCCCGGATGATCGTCTGATAGGCAGCTGCTCCCAGTTTCTTCTGTAACTCTGCATCCGCGAGCAGACATACCGTTTTATCCATAAGGGATTCCACATCTCCGGATCGGTAGATTATTCCATTCTTCCCATCCCGGATCAGATACGGCACCGAACCCGCCGCATGACTTGCCACTACTGCGCAGCCGCTGTTCATCGCTTCATTGACAACAGCTCCCCAGCCTTCTCTATGATCACTGGTAAACAGAAAGATACCTGCTCCCTCCATGTGCGCCCGTACTTCTCCGGGAGTCCGGGCACCATGGATCTGTACCTCTCTTTCCAGCCCCAGCGAAGCGACCTTTTCCAAAAGCAGATCCTTTCGTTCCCCCTCTCCGATCATATCCAGTTCAAAGGGAATACCTGCCTGTTTTAACCGGTCAGCCAGATTGATCGCCGTATCCGGATGTTTCCATTCAATGAAGCGGCCGACCCACAGAATCTTTTTCTTGTTCTTCTTCGCAATCTGTTCCTGTATATCCCGATAGTATACCGTTTCCGGAAAGTACCCCCATCGATAGGCTCTGTCTCTGAACAATCCGAATTTTGCATAATCAGCGGCCGTATATGCACCGGCACATAACAGATAGATCGAAGCACGTTTCGGATTCCGCAGGTGATACCGGATGTATCGCGGCAGGAATTTTCTGTATTCCGGTCCGTTTTTCAGCAGTCTCTCCGAGTATCGAAAATGCAGAGTATTCTTTCCTCGCTGCCGACTGCAAAGTTTCTCCGGTGCCGAACCGGTGAGCAGGATCTCTGCAGGGGCTTCTTCCATCAAAGAAGAGGCATTTTTTACGTAGCAGGGGATCTCTGCTTCTCCCCATCCCAGACGGATCCTTTCCTGATCCATTTCCTTCGTCTGCATAAAAGTATACTGCTGTTCCGTTCCCTTCCACAGGGCATCGGAAAGCGGCTTCTGATGGTGTGAAAAATAATTGCTGATAAATACAGTTTTCATATACATCACCCTCAAACTGCCGTAGACGGCTTCAGATACAGCAGATACATGCCGGCAAGTATATAGATACCCAAACCGCCGGAAAATAATGCAGCCTCACCGATTCCAAGCAGCAAAACACATACAAATCCCAGATAATACAGCATCTGCAGCTTATCCCGTCTCTGCCGGCCGTATGTATGCAGCCAGTAAAAGAGCAGTATACATATCAGAATCAGAATCCATACACCATAGGATGCCAGTATATCCAGATGCGTATTATGAAGCTGTGACATCCCGCTGCCGCCCGAGATCTCGTAATACGCACCGACGATCGGTGATCTGTGAAACCGACTGAGTGCCGGTCTCCAGATACTCATTCTGGAATCCAGGCCTTTTCCCTCGCTTACCAGGAATGCCAGTCTCCTCTTTAATCCATAATTGGATGAGAAGCCCAGATAAGCTACGACAAACAGAATCGGAAATATGGAAACCAAAACGGAAACAGCCTTCGGAACCCGGATTGCTCCTGCTCGTTTCAAAGAAAGCAGAACAGCAAACACAAGAAAGACTGCCAGAATGATAAGCGCATTTCTGGAACGTGTCTCTTTTATAAACAAGGCCAGCCCTGCAAACAGTAGTAAATGCAGTATTTTCCCATACACTTTTCTGTTTTTTAATATCATACAGAATTCCATATATGCAATGCAGGAAAGAAATAACGCCGTCAGATTCGGATTCGTGAACCGGAAGGTCAGATAATTCGTCGTGATTCCGTTAATCACATATAATTTTCGTCCAAACACAAAATAACCCGCAGCAAGAAAAACAGACAGAAAGGTGATCCCACGTTCGATCCTTTTTTCCTCCTGCTCCGTCAGCCCGATCTTGCTGACTGCCTGCAGAAAGAACAGCGAAGTAACAAACATGATATATTTTCGCAGATAGGAAAAGTTCAGTTCTCCTCCATTCCTCCAGGCATTCAAAAATACATGTATAAATGCAAATAACGAAATGAATAATACCAGCAGATCACCGGCATTCACTGCTTTCATCGCGGTTATGATCCACAGCAGAAAAGTCAGTACAAACGTTAGGGTGAACAGCCGGCTGGACCAGCTGTTATATCCCAGGACCTGTGTGATCACGATCCCCGCAGCACAAAGATAGATAAGATAAAGAACTCTTGTCTGATAATATTTTTCCGCTGTGATCAGTTCAGCATCTGGCTGTACAATGCCAGGTATTCCCCGGTCATTCTGTCTCCCGAGAATCGCAGCTTCGCCCTGTGCGCCAGATCTGTCTTCTGTATATCGTTTTTCATCAGCCATTTTCTAACGCACCTCTCCAATAGTTCCGTATTCCCGTACTCAACAAACTCACTGTATTCTTTCAATGCTATGCACTCCGGTCCGCCTGCCCGATACCCGACGACCGGTGTTCCGCAGCAAAGACTTTCTGCACATGGCATAGAGAACGTCTCCCGTTTACTTGTAAGCAGTGTCAGATCTGCAGATGCATAGAATTCGGCCAGCTTTTCCTGCTCACTGACATTTCCCAGAAGCATCACATTTTCCGGTACACGCATCCCCTCTTTATATCTGCCTGCCACAACAAACTGCACATCTGTCATTCGCTCTGCCAACTGCAGAACATGCCATCCTCCCTTGGGATGGTCCTTTTGATCCGAAAAATATGCAGTAGCATGAAATACTGTTTTTTTCTTAGGATCCTTTACCTGTCTCATAAAAAATGTATCGGTATTGATACCGTTAAGAATCGTCTGCATGGGAATACGATTCAGGATCGGCGACTGCAGTGCCCGTTCTTCTACCCAGGGAGATACCGGAACCAGCACACAGTTCTGCTCCATTCCCTGAAAACTGTTATACATTCTTTTCCACGATTCAGCCGTTCTGTCCAGAAACCAGGTTCTTGCAGCCTCTGCAGCTCTCGGACAATGACCGCACCCGTTTTTCCATTTCCCGCAGTCCATGGCATGCGAACAGTTTGCGGTATAGAAAAACTCTGCATGCAGGGTGATCACGGTCGGGATCCTCTGCTCCTTCAGCCAGCTGATCAATTGATAGATATTGACAAAATGATCATTGATGCTGTGCAGATGAACAAGATCCGGATTCTCCTGCCTGATCATACGAATCAGCCGGTTTGTTGAAAGCCGGCACCCTCCATATCGAAGGCCTGTGATCCGGCTGAGCATGCTCTGCATCTGTCCATAGAAATTCGGACACAGCCGCACGGCTTCCTCTGCGGAAGACGTCTCTCCTCTTCCGTAAACGATCACGGACGAATGCCCGGATGCAAGAAGTGCCTTATGAATTTCCTGTATCATTTTACCGGTCGATCCGGATGGATACACGGTATTTACCTGAAGAACCTTCATATATTAATCTCTCAATGCAATGTACCAGGCGGGAAGTGCTCATCCTTATGCGATGTACTAGACTCAAGCTTCCCTTCGGTCGCTTTACTCTGTATAAGTTCGACTACGAAAATCGAAGATTTTCTGTCTCACTTATCATCAAGTGCATCTGCATAGGTCGCACGTAACCCTCGCCTTTCGCCTTCGGCTCTGCCTCGGGAAGTGCTCATCCTTATAATGGAATCGCCCGGATAAACATCCGAGCGAATTCCAAATCGTTTATCGGTTATCGAACCATTTTACCGGTATCATCAAAGGTATACGAGCCTTCTTTTACCAGACCGTTGGTCTTGGTGATCCAGTACTTTTTGCCGTGAATCACTTCACCGCTGGTTTTTACATAATAATAGCTACCGTCTATATCGATCAGTCCGGCATAGGTCACTACGCCGTCTACATAATAATACAGACTTCCGTTCTCGGCAACAATGCCGTTTTTCGTCGTATCCTCTGTCTTTGTCGGAGGATTCTGCATTTTACCATTGTCATCGAAGGAATAGCTTCCCTCTTTTACCAGACCGTTGGTCTTGGTGATCCAGTAGCTTCTGCCGTGAACAACCTCGCCGCTGGTTTTTGCATAATAGTAATCACCATCGATATCGATCAATCCGGCATAGGTCAGTTTATCATTTACATAGTAGAACAGACTGTCATTTTCTGCGACGATTCCGTTTTTCACTACTTTGATCTGGATCTTGCCGTCATCAGCAAAAGCATAGGAACCTGCTTTCAGCAGATCATTTGTTTTTGTGATCCAGTAGTTCTGACCATGTACGACTTCACCGCTGGTTTTTACATAATAGTAATCACCGTCGATCTCAATCAGTCCGGCATAGGTCAGTTTACCGTCAACATAATAATACAAACTGCCGTTCTCGGCAACAATGCCGTTCTTTGCAGCATCCGGAAGGATCAGTCTTCCTTCTTCGTCAAAGGCATAGCTGCCTTCCTTCAGACCGGTATCATTTACCTTGGTGCAATAGTACTTCTGATTTACGACAAGCTGACCGCTGCCTTTTGCATAATAGTAGCTGCCATTTTCATCACGGAACATACCGATATGTACTTTTACACCGTCGATATAGTAATACTTAATTCCCAGATCGTTCGCATGAACACCCTGGAGGGACGTATCATCCTCATGTGTGATCACACCGTTCCCATCAAAATGATAGCCCCACATCGGGAGGAGACCATTTGTCTTCTCTACCCAGTAATCGGAACCGCCTTCCGGATAGTTTTTCACTGCCTTGCTGTCTTCAGCAAAATAGTAGTAATTCACTGCTCCGTCTTCCTTAACGATCCGTACCAGTCCTGCAGATTCCTGCACCCGTCCGTTGATCACATAATAGGTATCCTCACCATTCTCATAAATGCCTGTCAGTTCGCTGCGGAAAGCGCCGGTCGTTTCATCAAACACAAACGATGCTGTTCCTGAACCATCCTGTGCTTCAACGGCTGCCATACCCTTAACGACATAGCCTTCGGCATCAAAGAAATAGGACGATCCGTCGATCTCTGCCCATGCATCGAAGTATTTCTGCTCTCCGTTTTCTACATAGGTCCTTCCCTTTTCATTTTCCTGCCATCCGTTCAATCCGGTTTCCATGTATTCCGCGGTGTAGGTGATATCGCCAGTTACTGCAGATACTTCCGGTGTCCAGCCGGTAAAGTTATAGGTATACCATTCTTTATTCTCTCTTACAGGTGCGGATCCGTCATAAGTCGGCACGGTGCCCACTTCAACGTTCTCATCCTTTTCCAGCAGATCATTGTTCCAGTTCTGCCAGATTACGGTAAATGCTTTCTTTTCTGCGGTGTAAACAGCAGTAAATGTCATATCACCGGTTACCGTTGTTTCTTCGGTAAGCTCCGGTGTCCAGCCTGCAAATGTATAGGTATAGCTGTCATCTTCTGCTTTTGCCGGTGTTTCACCGTCATAGGTGATCTTTGTTCCGTAAGCTGCATCTTCATCGGTTTTCAGAACCGTTCCGTCCTCATTTTTCCAGATAACGGAATATGTTCTTACTTCCTCTTTGAATACAGCGGTGTATTCAATATCCCCTGTAACGGCAGCTGCTTCCGGTGTCCAGCCCTCAAATGTATAGGTATGCTGCTCATCAGCCGTTTTTACCGGTGTCTCGCCTGCGTATACAGGTGTCTCACCATAGGCAGTCTGCTCTGTCTTGAGTACCTCACCCTCACATTTCCAGGTAACGGTATACATATTGACTGTCTGATCAAACTGTGCGGTATAGGAAACTTCACCGGTCACTGCATTGAGTTCCGGATCCCAGCCGCTGAATGTATAGGTATACTGTGCATCGGCAGCTTTCACCGGTGTCTCTCCGGTATATGCCGGAGTTCCTCCGTATTCTACCGTATCTCTGCCCAGCTCCGTTCCATCCCAGTTGTTCCAGATTACCGTATAGGCATTCGTTGTTTCAGTGAATACTGCCGTATACACAGCATCACCGCTGACTGCTGTTACTTCCGGTGTCCAGCCGCTGAAAGCATAGGTAAACTGTTCGTCTGCCTCTTTCACCGGTGTTTCGCCGGCATATACCGGTGTCTCGCCATATGCAATTTTCTGCACAGCCAGCTCAGTACCGTCTTCATTTTTCCAGGTAATGGTATATTCATTTACCACTGCGGTGTAGACAGCTTTGTACGTTACATCTGCTGTAACTTTGGTTACTTCCGGTGTCCAGCCGCTGAATGTATAGGAATACTGTTCGGTAGAAGCCTTAGTCGGCGTGTCGCCCTCATAGGTCGGGGTCGTTCCGTAAGCTACATTCTCGTCTTTTTCAAGTTCGGTTCCATCTTCATCGATCCATGTAACCGTAAATGTCAGTTCTTTCCACTGTGCATACAGAGTCGTATCTTCACTGAACGCTGCAGCTGCACCGTCTGCATATGCAGTGCCGGTTCCGTCTGCTGCTGTATTCCAGCCGTTGAATTCGTAACCATCTCTGGAAAATGCATTCTCGGTAAGAGCTGTTTCTTCTCCGCTTGCTGCGTTGAGTTCCTCCATCGTTCCTTCACCGCCATTGGCATCGAAGGTAATGTTGATCGTTTCAGCTTCCGAAGCATTCTTCGTCCATGTGCCGTTCACATAGGTATATTCATCCCCTGCGGCTGCATCTGCGGTTTCGGTGTAGGAACCGTCTGCGTTGTGAAGTTTTGCAGAGGTGATCGGAATACTTACTTTTGTACTGTTATTCTCATACTGTTCTGTTGTCGTATCGGTTCCGGCATTATTCGTAAATACTACTTTTCCGGTTCCTTCCGAACTGGTGATATCCGCGCCGCTTTCTGTTGTATAGGCAGAACCAACCGCATCGATCGTACCATTTACATCGACGATAACATCCTTAATATCTGCATCTCCGCGTGTATAAACCCCTTCCTTATCTGAAGGATACAATAAGGAGATCAGCTTTGCACTCATGGTGTAATTGCCCCACTGATCCGCATCATAGATGTATACTTTTTTACCATCTGCTATCTTAAGAGTTGCTCCACTATCGATCGTTGCTTCCACTCCCGGCTGCAGAGCAATACTCTGATTAACTGTAGTTGTTCCTTCATGCACGTTCAAAGTGATATTGCTGTTGATCGGTAAATTAAAGTTCGCGGAATTTACAGTTGCCACAGCAACTGTAACAGTCAGATTCTTCAATTCCGCATCACCGTAAAGATCAAAGATCTGCCGGTCAGCTGCACGATCATAGCGCTTTGTAAAGGTACTGCCCTCACCCAGCTTAAACATACCGTTGTTTCCAATAAATTCAATACTGGTAGAATATGCACTGCCCACAGCATACAGGGAGGAATATACGGTTTCCGTTCCGCCGGACATGATCGTCATCGGAACTTCCACATTCTGAATATAATACTGAGAGAATGGGAAGATAGGACCGCTGGCTAACTTACTGGTTTCATTACCGCCTCTGAAATCCGTGATCTGGAAATTCTCATACACCTTTGCACCGGAATTGATCGTTACATTTCCGGAACCGGTTACAAATCCCCATGCATACAGAGCACCGCCGTTATTTACTGTAATTGCACTATCCGTATCCATGTTGATCCAGCCAACTTTTCCGCTTGGTGATCCGCCATACTTTCCACTTCCCGGAGCAGCCGCATGTTTGGCACTGATGCTGACAGCACCGTTTACCACCAGTTCTGCACCTGCAGCCATGGTTAATGTCCGGAATGCAGAAGGCTTCACATAACTGGTACTTACATTTGCCGGTGCAGTTGTATAGGTCGTTCCGGCATCATCAAAAGGAATCAGCAATGTGATTCCGCCCGGAACCGTATAGGTACCTGCCGGAAGTATTCCGTCTGATACCAATGTGATCTTATTCGCATTTTTGCCCTGTGCAAACCGAACCGCCTCATTCAGATCAGCAAAACGACTGCCTGCAGTTTCAAATAACGGAGCATCCTGCGGAACAAATATGGCAGTGATCGTCTGATCGGTATCAAAATTTTTATTTACAGCTTCTGAATTGGAAAAATACTCTCCCGTCGTTTCGCTGTACCAGCCAAGGAACTTATATCCAGCGGATGCAGATGCAGAAAGTGCATAAGCCTTCGTAGAGACCTGTGTACTGCTGGTCGCTGCTTCCACCTTTTGTCCATCAACAGTATAAACACCGTTTTCGGCAGGAACAAATGTAGTCGTTGCATTTCTTTCAACGATCAGGGAGATATTCGTTATGATAACACCTGTTGTATAATTACCAGCCTGTGTTTTAATAGCAATATCAACTGTATCAGCAGAACTGATTTTTTTCGAAAACGTTCCATTTGCTGTTACCGCATTTCCATCGATCTGAACCGTACCGCCATTCAATGTCAGTTCATATTCAAAGGTCAGCACAGCTTCTGTTGAAAGGGTATTCTTTAAAGTGATACTTCCATTTCCTGCGGAAGAACTGCAGCCGCCGCTTGATCCTTTGGCACTTCCATTGATGCTGGTTCCTCCTGCCTCCCATTCTCCTCCACTCGTCTCGGCCGTCAGCCCGTTCACCGACAAACCGTTCAGTGCTGTCGCAGCCTGCACGGACTTGGCTGTTGCCGGAAGCATGGCGATTACCATCAAAACTGCCAGCAGCATCGTCAGGCAGCGTTTGCATGCATTTCTTAACATACTACTTTTTCCCTCCTTTTTTCTTTTGCAGCTCAATATATATACTTAAGCCGATACACAGTGCAATGATCGACCACATGTGTGCGATATGTATGCCTGATGCACTGTCGCTCTCACGAAACCATTCGATCAGGAATCGAAAAGCTCCGTATGCGATCATATAGATCGGATAACTCCTCCCTTTCGTCTTCTCTTTCCATACCTTCGGAAGCAGGAATGCAAGAAGAAGAATATAGAAGATGATCTCCGCTTCTCTTGTCGGCCATCGAAGTGTCTCTGCACCGGGCAGAAGCTTTCCTTTGCAGCAGCCGGAAATGATGCAGTTGATTCTTGCACACATCACCGTGAAGATCATGCAGATGGAAAACACATCACATACATCCTCCGCTTTTCTTTTAAAGAGCTTCGCACCGAGCAGATACAGCACCGGCATGAAGAACACGCCTCCGAAAAGACTCATATTTCCAGCCTTGGAAAAATCCAGTGTTTCCAGCACTGCAAATACTTTTACAGACAGCAGCCCGACAAGTGTATGAGCAGCAGCCAGTACTGCGGCAGCTGCCGGACCGATCTTCAGTCTGTTTCTGCATTGCAGCAGCCATCCGAAAGAGAAGGCTGTTCCGATAAACAACAGAATAAACAACACATGTTCTCTGATCAGTTCTATGTTTCTCCCCTCTCTTTCTGACCGGATCGGGAGCTGCCTAAGCGGCTCCCGATTGAGCGGTTATCATACCATTTTTCCGTTTTCATCAAATGTATAAGAGCCTTCGGATACAAGTCCGTTTGTCTTGCTTATCCAGTACTTCTTACCGTTGATCACTTCACCGCTGCTCTTAACATAATAATAACTGCCGTCCACTTCGATGAGTCCCGCATAGGTCAGAACACCGTTTACATAATAGAACAGGCTGCCGTTTTCACGAACGATTCCATTCTTTGCGGTATCCGGTTTCTCTGTCGGCGGATCGATCATCTTTCCGCTTTCATCGAAGGTATAGGATGCCTCTTTTACCAGACCGTTCGTCTTGCTGATCCAGTAGCTTCTGCCGTGAATGACTTCACCGCTGGTCTTTGCATAATAGTAGTCACCATCCAGTTCAAAGAGTCCTGCATAGGTAAGCGTACCGTTTACATAGTAGAACAGGCTTCCGTTCTCACTGACGATTCCGTTTTTCACAGTTTTCTCAATGATCATTTTGCCGTCTTCATCGAATGCATAGGATTTTTCATCCATCAGACCGTTTGTTTTGGAGATCCAGTACTTGCGTCCGTGAACCACTTCTCCGTTCGTTCTTACGTAGTAGTAGCTGCCATCGATCTCGATCAGACCGGCGTAGGTAAGTTTTCCGTCTGCATAATAGTAGAGACTGTCATTCTCAGCAACGATTCCGTTCTTCTTCTCCGGCTCTTCTGTGATCATTCTTGCTTCTGCATCAAAAGCATAGGGACCTGCCGGTTTCAGACCGTTCATTCTCTCGCAGTAATAGGTTCTGTCCGCAACAAGCTGACCGTTGCTCTTCGCATAATAGAACGCTCCCTTGTATTCAAAGAGCCCCATGTGAACTCTGATTCCGTTGATGTAATAGTACTTCACGCCATCCTTTTCAACGATTCCGTTCAGAGCTGTATCTTCATGGATGATCACTCCTTCGCTGTCGAAGTAGTATCCCCATTCCGGAAGAAGATCATTGGTCTTGCTTACCCAGTAATCCTGACCGCCGACCGGAACATTCTTCACGGCTTTTCCATCTTCCTTGAAGTAATAGTAATTGATCTCACCGTTATCAGCGGTTACACGAACAAGACCCTCATTGAGCATGACCTGACCGTCTTTTGTCCAGTAGGTATCTTCGCCGTCCTTATACAGACCATTCGTGCTGCTTAAGAATTCACCGGTTTCCGAATCAAATACATAGAGTCCGGTCTCCTCTCCCTTTGCTGCATTCTGCACGCCTTTCAGAACATAACCGTTTGCATCGAAGCAATAGGTCTTATCCTCGATCGTCACCCACTGATCGGTATATTTCTTCTCGCCTTTTTCCAGATAGGCCGTACCGTTTTCATCCGTAAACCATCCGTTCTTATCGGTTTCTTCTGCTTCTTTTCTGATGGCTGTGAATTCTGCTGTATATTCCGCATCGCCGGTAACCTCTGTCAGCTGCGGCAGCCATCCCCTGAATTCATAACGATATTCTTCATCTTCGGCTTTTTCCGGTGTTTCGCCGGTGTAAACAGGCATTTCTCCCAGATCATACTTCTGTGTATTCAGAACCGTTCCGTTCTCATCCTTGAATGTGATCGTATACGGTTTGCTCTTCCACTGTGCATACAGCACGGTATCTTCTGTCAGTTTGACTTCTGCACCGTCGGCATAGGCCGTTCCGCTTCCATCCGCCGCTGTATTCCAGCCGGCAAATACAGCATCATCCTTCGTGAATGCTGCAGCTGTCAGTGCAGTTGTCGTAGATGCTTCCAGGCTCTGTACTTCCATTGTTCCGGCTCCGCCGTTTGCATCAAACGTTACAGTCACCTTCGGAGCTGCAGGCGGATTGATCATTCTTCCCTGTGCATCAAATGTATAGCGGCCCGGCTTCATATACCCGTTTGTTGCATCGATCCAGATATTTCCGTTTTTGAAGATCTTATCATTAGTAAAATTGTCGGCACCATAATTAATATAGTAATAATAGCCTTCTTCGAAGATCAGATTCGGTCCCTGTTTCAGAATGCCGCCTTCCAGATAATAGGTTTCACCGTGATAGTCATACAGGCCGGTGACCTCTCTCTGCCATGCACCGGTATCATCGAATGCAAATACTTTTGCCTCCTTAAACCAGGGGCTGAAATGCTGACGGAATCCCACATGGAAATATCCGTTCATTTCTGCGTAGTAGATCTTGCCGTCGACTTCTACAAAATCTCTGGTCACCCAGTCACCTGCCCACATATAGCGGGAACCGGTACTGTTTGTAACAATTTCTCCTCGAACAAGGATATGATCCTTAAATGTATAATGATATCCGCCGATCTTCTGCTGACCATCAACGGCCTTCTTTGTGGAAGGATCAAAGTAATAATAGTTGGTATTGCCTTCTGCATCCTTGCTGGTCTGCCAGCCGGTCTGAAGGACGCCGTTTTTGGCCAAATACAGGCCGCCATTCATCTCGATCAGTCCGGAGATCTTACCGGTGCAGTATCCGTTCTCATCGAAACCATAGTAATACTTTTTGCCGCTTCCGTCATAATCCGGAAGTTCATGTGTACCGACCAATGCCTTATTGTCTTCGAAATAGAACAGATTATTTCCGATCTGCTTCCATCCCTGGTAGGAACTCTTGTCCAGTGTAAAGGAATCCGCAAACGAAGCATATTCATTTGCAAAATGTGCACCCTTATCCGGAGCTCCGTATGTCGGATTGATCACGGTGTCTTCAAACGGATACAGGCCGAATGCATTCTGATACTCCTCCTGCTGTGCAAATGCATATGCAGCACCGGCACGCAGATAAATATCATATTTCAATACACCGCTGTTGGTAATGGCAAGGCATTCGTTTTCATCCCAGGCAGCATTCTCGCTCGGAGCAGCTTTGATACCGGAAACGATACAGATCGGATTGGCGGTTGCCTCATCGATTGGCTTCTCCTGCTTGATGAAATTCAATGTAAGGATCAGCTGATGATTTGTTTCATCATACTCCGCATTTGTCAATGTAAAGTAATCATTCACGAGTTTGATATCGGACATTTCCATCTTGACTGCCAGATTCGGGTCGATATTCATCGTTACCTTTACGTTAGTCATCGGATTCAGCCGCTCTGCAAGCTGCAGCATCAGTTTCCAGGAGGTAATGCCGGACACATCACCGCCGGCAACCATGCTCAGAAGCGGTGTCAGTTTATCCGGAATCGGAACCTGTTCCATATCCAGAGCAAAGATATAGGAAACATCCATTGTCTCGTTCGGATCCGCAATATGATAGTATTTCTCGTCGTCCGTTGTGGTATTGGTTACCGAACGTTTCCATGCAAACTGCCTGTCACCGGAGGTGGCATTTTCAAAATCGAAAATTGCCTCGCCGTTGCTGTACAGTGCCAGTGTTATCGATGCACTGATCGTGAAATCTCTTTTCAGCATAGCCGTGATCGTGGCATTTCTGACACCGGCCGCTTCATCGCCGGTAAAAGTAATATCGGTGATCGTTCCTGCATTAGCCGGATTGCTCTCAAAAACGATATCGTTATCCGTTACCTTGACAACATTGCCGTTGTATTTCGCCTGAATCGGAAGCGGTGTTTCCACTCCGTATACTACATTCAGACGATCTTTCGTGAATTCCAGCTCGGTCGGCTGCTTAACAACATGCAGCTTCTTGGTACCAACAACTTTTCCGTCAACCACAAGCTGTACATCAGTCTCACCGGCAGCAAGACCGGTTACCAGTCCGTTCTCATCCACGGAAGCGATTGTCGCATCCGTTATCTGCCACCGGGCATTTTCCGGAATCTCTGCTGTAGAACCGGATTTGGATACACCGGATGCATGGATCTGAACAGAAGCGCCTACCGTCATATAGTCATAATCGGAAGAAAGCTTTGCACGTACAAATTCCGTAGATGTTTCTGCGGTAGATACGACCATCAGTGACGAGCTGACCGATCTCTCATAACCATCGGACGGGCTGTTGACAACGCTTACCTCTGATGCTCCTTCTTCGCGGGCCGCATAGGTCGTCGATCCGCCGCCGTCAAGGTTAACTGCGGTTACACATCCGGCTTCCAGCATGATCTGTGCGATCTCTTCTGCCGATCCGCCGACAGATAACGCGCCCTGACGTCCGTCCAGAACCATCATGACAACATGTCCGTCATCGGTAATACCGATACAGGTTCTGGAAGCACGGCTGCTGTAGTAATTATCGGAACGGTTAACAGCGATCTTTCCGTTTTTTACAAGTGTTGCCGCAGCACCGACTGCTTCCCGGATACGGTCCTTATATGCAAACCATTCTTTCCTTCCTCCGATCACCGGCGTTCCGTCGTCGAGGATAGCAAAGAAATTCTCATCAAAGGATGCTTCATCATTGCGATAGATCACACCTTCCATGACAAGAACACCACTCGGCTCACCGGTAGACATGTTGAAGAAGTCAGCATTTACACCAACGACCGGCTCGTAGTTTTCAATATAATTTTCCGAATCCGGATTCGAGTGTTTTTCCTTAGCTGCTGCCATCTGATCGGTCACACGGGACATTGCCCAGGTGGATCCGTCATTGTTATTGTAGTTTGCATAGATGCTTACATCACTTCTGCTTACATCTGCAGTTGCAATATAATAAATGATCTGCTGATTGTCAGCAGTTGTTGCCTGCTTGATCGTCTGCGTAACTCCCGGTGCGATCGTTGAGGTCTCGCTGGAGAATACCTCATACAGATCATTCACTCCCGGAAGCTCACCGTTTACAAGTTCATACAGGTAATCGGCAAATGCATAGGAGGCAGCTTTCTGCAGATCCGTCATTCCGGAAATTCCGCGTTTGGATTCCAGAAGAATGCATCCGTTGTTGCTCTGGTATTCGCTCAGAACAGCGGCCCGGATCTCTTCCTGTGTATTTTTGCCCGGAAAACGATTTCTTGTAAAATATACCGCTCTGTCTTTATCTGTCAGTGAAGAAGTAAAATACCCCTCCATGATCTGACTTAATTTTCGGGATGTGGATGTTACTTTAGAGGCCAGATAGAAGGAATCCAGGTCACCGCGGAGATCCAGTATTCCGAACGTATGCGCACTCTCGTCATCTACGCCCAGATATTTTTCTCTGATCTCCTGTGCCATTGCCTCGACCTCTGTCGCTGCAACACCTTTGGTATGGGAATATTCCATCAGATCAACCAGATCACCGGCCCAGCTTCCCAGGTCGATATTTCCCTGATTTCCCTGGTTGAAAATAGCAATATTCAGTGCACCGAACAGATGATTAAACTCAACGGCATCTCCGTTCGGAACGGTAAACTCTGCAAGGCTTCGTAATCCGGACGCCGTTGTGTTGTTTTCCGCATCTTTTTCAGCAACATATTTTACAAATGCTGTCTTCTCCGCACCGGCCAGGGTTACCCAGTCTGCATCCGTATATTTTTCAACACCTGTACGGATGTAATTGATCACCAGTTCATTGACATCTCCGCCGTTCTCATCCACATATGCTTCCGCATAAGCTTCGAGCTGACGAAGATCAGCAAGAAATGTTTCCCAGTCGGAAACTCTGGCAGTATCGCCAAGCTGTTCCTCAGGCTCCGCTTCCTCTTCCACAATTTCCATTTCCTCGTCCGACTCGTCGGTCGTATCCTGCTCGATCACTTCCGGTATCTCCCCGGACAGCACGGAATCCTCTGAATCAGCATCGGAATCGGAATAGATAATATCCACTTCCTCCTGTTCAGGATTCTCCGCCTGTATGCTGATCTCGGAACCAAAGTCCTCTGCATCTGTGTTTTCCGCATAAACCAATGCCGGCTGTGCAGACGAAAGAGCCATAACCGAAGCCATGCATACAGCTAATTTTCGTACGCTTCTGTATTTCATGCATTCCCCTCCTTATTTTCTATTTCAAATGTTCAATAATATAATTTACATCTTCCTGCATCGCATACAGACGATCCTGTTCTTCACTGCTCAGTCCCTCCGTATCCTCGATCTCCATCATTTCGATGGAAACCTTGTGTGTCTCTCCATTGGCATCTGTCAGCAGACCTCCGTTATCACCTTCTCCGTTGATAACTACATGAAAAAGTGAAAACTCTTTGTCTTTGACACGGGCATTGAATAACAGCGTCAGGACATCTCCTTCCGTCGTCTGATCGATCTGAATAAACTCCATCCACTGATCCGGATAGTAAATATCTCCGAAGTCGGTAGCAATTGTCATATAATCTGCAGCTTCCGCAGGTGCAGTCTGTTCCTCTGCTCCATCATTTTCTTCTGCAGACGCAGCTGTCTGCTCCGTTTCCGCTGCCTGCTCCTGTGTCTGTTCTGCAGCAGCTGTACTCTCCACGCTTTTGGCATTGGTCTGCGCACCTGTACTGTCTCCTGTTCCGCAGCCGGTAAGCAGAATACCAATACAGAAACCAGCCATGGCCCTTTGTATCATTTTTCTTTTCATTGCCTTATTCCTCGCTTTCCATCCGGCTCAACGATGACCGCAAGCCTTTTGAAATATATCTACAAGCTTTTCATCATTCTTTTTCTGATCATGACAGCTCTCTGCCAGCTTTCCTGCCCGCACAAGGATCTTTTCTCTTTCCTCCGGATGCGTTTCCAGATGTCGGATCACCTGCGGAAGCTCGGAAGGATCCTGCATCACCACACCTGCTTCCCGGTCGCGTATGTATTCCATGGAAGAAATATCCTCCGGACCGATTGCGATGAGGACTGCACCGCTCTGAAGACTCTCGCCGATCTTCGTTGACAGGGAATATCGGGTTCTCCCTTTCGCATCTTCGTCAAAAGACTCTGCAAGCAGCACATACCTGGCAGCTCCGATCTTCTTCAGAACCTGCTCTCCTGAAATCGCCCCGTGAAAACAGATGCCGTTTTCCTCATTCATAGCTTCCAGCAGCCGGGGATTCCGTTCACCGGAATATACATCCAGCTGTTCGAATCCGGAAATATCCGCTTTCTTTAAAGCTCTTCCGGCTTCTTGAATACTCTCGGATCTTCCTACACCCAGACCTCCCGCATACAGTATGCCGGAGCGTTCCTCTGCACTTTTTGCAAAAGGGTTCATCTCCGAAGCGATCCGAATGACCGAGATCGGCTGGTGAAAGATCCGTCGATACGCTTTCTGCATCTTGTCACTGATCACAATGACCTGTTCCGTCCTTGCCGAAACCTTCTTCAGCCACTTCATTCGCCTTCTGTAATTCAAACGGCCCAGAAACCGGTTTCTGTCTCTGGTCGTCAGATAATAATCATCACAGCAGTACAATACTACAGGAATATGATACCTGGATGCGAGCTTTTCCGTGATCCTGTACGAGAACGAATAATCCCCCGATGCATAAAAGATCAGATCGGGAGAAAACTCCCGTATCCACCGATCCAGTTTTCTGCTGTTCCATGAGCCGATCGTCCAAAGCATATCTCGTGCAAAATACATAAACGGAGAGCGTTTTCGTCCTGCCTGATATACTTTTGCCGTAACACCCGAATCGGTTCTGGCAGCTATTCTGTTTGTATCAATATCCTGTTCGCCAAATACGGTCCCCGCATTTCCTCTTCGCAGGATGGATCTGAGAACATCGACATCCGTGATACGAAAATAACGTCTGCACAGATCAACAGTCGGAACTTCATGATGAAAATATAACTGCGCCAGTGCATCAGATGGAAGCCACGACAGCATATTCGCCAGTGTCTTCCCCATATTATTGGTTCTGCTGAAACTGTTATGGCTGATAACCAAAACCTTGGGATACTTCATACTCTTATCTATCTGTTATTACCGTATACTTCGCGTATACTCACTGAATTTCATTGTTTTCTGAATGCCTTTGTACTTTATATAGGAATGCTCTGTATCCACGATCTCGGCATGGACCTTTTTTCCCCGTTCGGATTCCGGAGGTATTTCCATATAGTTTCCATACAGTACCGTAAGAAGTTCCCTATAATAAGAAGAAACAGGAAATTTTCTTCCTTCAAAGCTCAGCTCTGTGCTTTCTTCGAACCACTTGCGCGGATAAATGCTTTTTCTGTACTTTGAAGATGCACCGAAAAAGGTGTGCACCATCCGTGAATTCCTGTTCGTTCTCTGCTGTGCCAGTTTTCTGAAACTGCGAATCGGCAGCAATCGACAGAATTGTATAAACACTTTCTTGATCACACGGTTCGTTATATATCCATGCCGGTCCAGACATTTTGCAATCACGACCTTCGATGCAAGAAACTGCAGTGTACGCATACATGCATTTTCGGACAGATTGTCACAGGGAAAAATATCAATATAGATTCCCTGGTGTTCTTCTTCATCCTTTGGTATATAGCGTTCTATGCATGCTGTATTATTTTTTCTTAATTTAGAAAAATGTACAGACCAGTGTTCGGAATATTCTTTCTGCAGATAATACTTTTCCTGGTCAAATAATGCCGGCGACTGTGAAAGAAATCTGTCATACTCCTCCCGAAGCATAACAACATCAAGATCATCATCCCAGGGTATAAACCCTTTATGTCTGACAGCCCCAAGTAATGTCCCGGCAAACAGCTGATAGGAAATATTCAGTTTTCTGCATACATCATCCAGATCGCAAAGCATCTCATACAGCACTTCCTGGTGTTCCTTTACAGATGCTCTGCCGGCTGCTGAATATTTATACTGATTTTCATTTTTGGTGGAATCCATCGATATTTATACACTCCAAGCATGGCACTGATACCTGTTAAAATCGTGGCCTTAAACGCTGAAAAACCACAGAATTTTTTATAAACCAGCCATCTTTTCTTTTCGGTAAAAAACTTATTGGATGTTTTACTGGATTTGACGATTCGATAACATGCAAGAGGTTTTTTGATGCCAAACGCCTTCTTGTGATGCTGCAGGAGTTCCAGCCAATAAGCAAGATCTTCATGATAAAACTCTTCAGAAAACTGAAACTCACGGACAACCTCTGCACGAATAAGAACGGTACTGCAGCTCATAACACTTTTAACCAGCGCCAGATTGTATGAAATCTGCCCCGGAACAATGAAATCTCTGTTACACTTCACATTATTCTCATCAATAATATGGTAGGAACAATAGATGATATCCGCATGCATTTCTTCTGCGGCTTTATATTGCAGTTCCAGTTTATCCGGATACCATAGATCATCTCCATCCAACAAAGCAACATACTTTCCGCTGCAGCATCGAAAGCCTTCATTTCTTGCAGCGGCAGTGCCTCCTGTCTGCTCTCTGCATATCAGGCGAATTCTTGCGTCGTCCTTTTGATATTTCTGTACGATTTCTTTTGTATGATCCGAGGAACCGTCATCGACAACGATCAATTCCCAGGATTGTAATGTTTGATGAAGCACCGATTCTATTGCCTGTCTGATAAACCTTTCTCCATTCAAAACCGGCATTACAATGGATACCGACAGTGCTGTCTCTGTCATCATCTCGCTCCCTCATGCGTAAAGATAAGTCTGACCGTCTTGATCATACAGAGCAGATCCAGACCTATCGAACGTCTGTTAATATATTCCAAATCAAATTGAAGTTTTTCTTCAGGACTCAGATCATATCCTCCGTTCACCTGTGCATAACCGGTCAGTCCGGGGATAACCTGCAGTCTTTTATAAAAATCCGGAATGGTACGTTTAAATTCCCGATAAAAATATGCCCTTTCAGGCCGCGGCCCTACAAAGCTCATGTCACCTCGCAGAATATTCCAGAGCTGCGGCAGCTCATCCAGACGTGTATTACGAAGGAACTTACCGATTTCGGTACATCTCTCATCGTTCTCCTCTGCCCATCTCGGTCCTTCACTCTCTGCATCTAAACGCATCGATCGAAATTTATACATAATAAATGGAACACCATTTTTCCCAAGGCGTTCCTGTTTATACAAAATCGGTCCTTTTGAATCCCCATAGATCAAGATACTGATAATAATCATTGGTAAAGAAAATAGAACTAATCCAATAAAAGATGACAACACATCAAACATTCTTTTTACAGATTCATATTGCTTTATCATTGACGGTTTAAAAACTCCATTTATAAGCATATCGATTCCATATCAGATCAAATGCATATTTAATAACATCAAATTCGGATAGTATGGTAAGCTATTTTCGTCATTTTTTATTGAATCTTTATGATATAGTGCTATAGTGTAAACAGGATAGTTTACGTAAAATTTTGGCTCAATCACAAAATTTGTGGGATTTGACATTTCTCGTATACTTCTGCCG
>JAUNAK010000152.1 GCA_030527665.1 Eubacteriales bacterium | reverse complement strand
AATAGGAACACAAAAGAGACCGGCTTTGATTTCCCTTTGAGCTGGTTTTTCTTTTACGAGATCGGAGGCATTATGGCAGCAGAATTAAAGGCTGGTGATAAGGCCTATTTCTTAGAAAGCAACAGAACGGTGAAGCCTTGCCAGGTCGTTCGGCCGGAAGGCAATCTCGTTCTGATACGATTTAATACAGGCGGTGGAATGCGGATCCACAGGAATCGATTGTATGCTTCGGAAGAAGAAGCAGCACAACAGATCCGTCCTGTTCCTACGGATAAACCAACAGAACAGAAACGGAGAGGATACCGCTCGCTATATGATTATTATTGGCATTAAGAATACAGCCCGACCAGTCCATTGTAGATTGGCCGGGCCTTTCTATTCTATTTTCCTTTAAAAGAATCATACTCTGCAATGCCTACCATGACACCGCGATAATATGCTTCCGATGCTTTATCCTCAGCAATCTCGTCAAAAGCTCTGAATACTTCTGCGAGAAATGGACGATCCTCCGGATCGAGCTTTTTCTCTAGTTCGTAGTACATTTTTGTGGCTTCCCATTCTGGCTGTCGATATTCATCCGAAGATAAGTATTCATCCATGTTTTCGGTGTAGGATGAAATAATGCTGTCTTTTAATGGTCCGTATTTCATTTAGTAAAATCACCTCCGTGATCTGATTCTTTATTGACATGTTGCTGGTAATAAAAAATCATGATCATCGTCAGAGGAGGTGCCGCGTTCATGGAAATGCAGCAGGAATGCGGATCGGATACGCGGTGCAAACTCCTGGAATTTTACCTGGAGCGTTTTGACACATGGACCGGTACATCGAATTGCCGCTTCCCGTACATTGTAAGGAAGCGCGGGCGGATGTTTTTTCTTTCTGTTGCAAAACCATCCATGAAAGCTGGCAATTAGCCAATGGAAGAAGGAATGAGTGGCCGTTAAGATGGTTGTCATCCGCTCTGTGATTCTTTCAACCATCCCGGAGAACAATTCACTCATTCGTGCCAAGGTAGAAGCGATGCCACTGAAGTCAATCGCATCTGTGACTCGTTTGACTGCTTCAGAGACCGATTGAAGAGCAGCTCCTACTGCACCGGAAATGTTTAATGCTGAAACACAATTCGCAGCAGCTTCTGCGATAGAGGATACGCCGGAGGTATCCAGTGCTACTGAGCTGATCATTTCGGATGCGGCTTCTACCATAGAAGTTGCCGGCATATCCATATGTAGTTCACTGATAGCTGCCACAGCGGATTCGGCTACAGAAGCGGTGGAGAGCATAGTATTTGATTCAACAATTTCAGAAATCACTGATTCTGCACAAGTAGTTGCAGCAAGGGCACCGCTTGATTCGACAATTCCGGAAATTGCAGATCCCATACAGGAAGCTGCAGAAATAGCTGCGCTGGAGCTAACCATCTCAGCAAGAGCAGAGTTTGCACCAACAGCCGCGGAAATAGTCGAGGAGATATCGACAGTGGATAATAATGCAGACGATGCTGTTTTCATAGCTGCAGATAATGCAGAAGTATCAAATGAATAGGCCTGCATTGCTTTTGCAGCGGCTTCTGCGAGAGATGTTCTTGGCGTATCAATTACCTCAACATCATCCTCGTCATATTCTAAAATTTCATCTTCTTCATAAAAGTTATCCATTGTCGTTCTCACCTCGCTTTCCGGATAATAGTCGTATTCTATAATTTCTTTGTAT
>JAUNAK010000098.1 GCA_030527665.1 Eubacteriales bacterium | reverse complement strand
TTTGTGATAGAATTTTTTGATGCTTAATTTGGAAAGGTTATGACAGAAGACGACAGCAAGAAGGGTTTGCTGTCGATGACTGTTTTTTTGGGGAGAATAAACAAATGAGATTGCGCAGACGCCAGCTTGCGGGACTTGCGGTTTTTTTAGTGTTATTTCTGGTAGCTGTAACAATTATTCTGTTTCTGTTTCTGCAGGGGCAGTTCAGCCGGATCCGGCGTTCGGATACGTCACCGACAGACATTGTTCCGGCATCCATGGAGACGTTTGAGAGGGGAAACAACGCCAATACACTGGATGTAGACAGTGTGGATTTTAATGCGGAAAATATCAAAATGATGGAAGATGATGCAGTCAGAAATATTCTGCTGATCGGTCAGGACCGGAGAGCCGGTGAGGAACGACAGCGCTCGGATTCCATTATTATCTGCAGCATCAATACAAAATCCAATAAGATCATTCTTACATCACTGATGAGAGATATGTATGTGCAGATTCCCGGTTACAGCAATAACCGGATCAATTCTGCCTATCTGTTCGGCGGCATGCAGCTGCTGGATGAAGTGATCGAGACCAACTTCGGTATCCATATCGACGGCAATGTGGAAGTGGATTTCGACGGCTTTGTCAATGCATTGACGGTTGTCGGCAATATCGATATCGTTCTGTCGGGTTCGGAGGCCCAGTATCTGAACGGAGGAAACTGGACCGATCAGGGAACGGATAATACCGGATGGGATCTGCACGGGGAGGTCGTGAATTCACTGACACCGGAGCAGGCTCTTGCCTATTCCCGTATCCGCTATATCGGCAATTCCGACTGGGATCGTACCCAGAGGCAGAGAAATGTAGTAATGGCTGCCTTCAATAAAGTGAAAAGCAGTGATCTGACGACGATGCTTCGGGTTGCCAGCAAGATCATGCCGTATCTGACTACAGATATGCGGGATGAAGAGATCCTGAGCATTGTCAAGACGATCTTCATGGACAGTATCCGGGATGTGGAAAACTATCGAGTGCCGGTAGACGGTTACTATTCGGCAGAAACCGTCGATGGAATGGATGTACTGGTTCCGGATCTGACAATGAACTCCCAGTATCTGCAGTCCTACATCTATGGATCCAATATCGATGATTCTCTTGCTCTTGATTCCGTCGGTGTCGATGAGAATGTTTCTGCAGACAGTACGGTAAATAACGGCAAAACAGACTCCGCCGGAACTGCCGATATGGGATATACCGTACCGGATTACAGTTACTACCCGGATGGAGAGGATGTGTCATACGATGACTACACCGGGGAGGACGATGTCTCCTATTATGAAGAGGATATTCAGTACGTGGATGATGATTACGATGGATTCGATGATGTTTCCGGCGAATACTACTGGTAAATACGGAATACGGAAACGAAAGCACAGCCGATCCTTTTTGGTATAGTTAAGGGAAGCCCCGGGACGGGTGCGGGAACGTGTGAAGCGTACACGGCCGCAGCTTCGGGGTAATGGAGAATTGCATGGAAAATAAGAAGGTTACGCATACAGCCAGATCGGTTCTGCGGCTGTGGAATACCGGATGGTTTGCTTTTGTCTGGATCGCTTTTTACAATAAATTCATGTTTGATAACCACCGTGTGTTCGGTGCGATCATAAGTACGATCACCTTTTATGTGATCTACAGTTTTCTCTGCGGCGTGTACAAGGCATTTCGCATTGCCTCAACGGACGTAGGAGAGATCGTTTTTTCACAGTTTGTATCGTTCGGAGCGGCAGATCTGATCCTGTATATGGAGTGCTGTCTGGTATTCAATGTATTTCTGAACCTGCTGCCGGGCATGGCGATCGTATGTATCCAGCTGTTGGGCACGATGGCTATCTCGCTTTATACCAAGCGGTACTTTATGCGGCACGTGGCTACCCAGAAGACACTGGTCATCTACGGCAGCAAACGGACGAAGGAGGATGCTGTCTGTTTTGAAAAGCGTCTTCTGCGCAAATACAGCCATCTCTTTGATATTCTGTTTACGGAATCCGAGATGCTCAGCGATCAGGTTTTCTATCAGCGTGTGGCCGGTGTCGAGACGATCATTATGTATGATGTATCGCATGAGAGAAGAGCACATTTCACGACCTACTGTCTGGAACTGAAGAAAAACTTCTATTACACACCGGATATCCAGGATGTTCTGGAGATGGGATGTGAGACCAAGCACCTGCTGGATACTTCATTGATGAAGTATGAATACCGCTATGAGAACCGCGGCAGAAAAGTAGTGAAGAGAACGATGGATATCTTTTTTTCCCTGTTTTTTATTCTGCTGTTTTCGCCGGCGATGCTGGTGATCTGTATCGCAATCAAGCTGGAGGACGGCGGACCTGTTTTCTACAAACAGAAACGCTGCACCCAGAACGGAAGAGAATTTGATATTCTGAAGTTCAGAAGCATGAAGGTGGACGCAGAGAAATACGGTGTGATTCCGTCGACGGAGGATGATCCGCGAATCACGAAAGTCGGAAAAAAGATACGTGCGCTGCGTCTGGATGAGGTTCCGCAGTTTTTCAATATTCTGAAAGGCGATATGGCCTTTGTAGGACCGCGGCCGGAGCGTGTGGAGCATGTGGAAATGTACATGGCGCAGCTTCCGGAATTCCGCTACCGCATGTCGGTAAAGGGAGGACTTACCGGATATGCACAGGTATTCGGCAAATACAATACCTCTGCCTATGATAAACTGCTGATGGACCTTATGTATATCGAGAATCAGTCGCTGCTTCTGGATCTGAAGATCACGCTGCTGACGATCCGTACCGTTTTCCAGAAGGAAAGCACCGAAGGCTTTGAGGAATCGGTAAGTCAGAGCATGACCGATGAGATCGGCGGCAAGTAAAAGGAGACTGAGTTACCATTTTTTACAATACATATGCGTGCGTTTGACGCATGTATGACGAATAAAGGATCGGAATATTATGAAAGCTGTTGTTATCACACATTCCTCTACATTTGAAGGACGGGCAGATGCAGTCGGCCATTTTCTGGAGAAGAGGGGATATGAGGTCATCCGCGTGTTTTCGGATTTCGATCACCATAGAAAAAAGACGCTTAGCCGCAAAAAGCCGGGATATGTGTATCTGCACATGACTCCCTACAGCAAAAATTTGTCGGCAAGGCGTCTTTTTGCCATTCACTCCTTCGCACGGAAGGTAGTGAAGCATCTGGAAGAACGGATAGAAGCGGGTGAAAAAATCGATCTTGTATATATTCTGCTCCCGGCAAATTCTTTTGTTCCGGCTGCGGAACGGCTGCGCAGGAAGTATCATTTCCGGCTTGTGTATGACATCATCGATCTCTGGCCGGAGTCTCTTCCACTGAAAGGACTTTCCGGACTTCCACCGATCCGTTTCTGGAGCAGGCTGCGGGACGGGGAGATCGGAAATGCCGACCATATCTTCACGGAATGTTCGCTGTACAGAACTATCCTGCAGTCGCTTCCGGAAAAGAAAACGGATACGCTGTACTGGTACAAGAAGGATACGGAGAAATGGAAACCGGAAAAGGAGAGTGATTTCCGCATAGGCAGACCGGAAAAATGTAAGGAACAGAGGACGGATGCTGCAGACAAGGGAACCGAAGCAGCGGTTTCCGAAGCCGCAGAGAGAGGGACAAGGCTTCGCCTTATCTATATGGGAGCGGTGAATAATATTATTCACATTTCCATGATTGCCGATCTTCTTCGGGCACTGCATGCAAAAATTCCAACAGAGCTGGTGGTGATCGGTGAAGGCGAACGGACGGAGGAGTTTCTGCTCGCCGTTCGGGAGACCGGTGTTTCCGTGGATTACCGGGGACCGATCTACGACGAAAAAGAGAAAAATGATCTTCTGCGAAGTGCGGATCTCGGTCTGAATCTGATGCGGCCGGAGGTCAAAGTCGGCCTGACCATGAAGTCGATCGACTACCTGTACTGCGGCCTGCCGCTGATCAGCAACATTCAGGGCGATACGGAGAAGCTGATTCGGACAGAACGGATCGGCGTCCATATCGAAGACCCGGCTTCCGAACAGACGGCGGAGGCTGTACTGGCAGCTGCACAGGATCCGGATATGCGTCGGCGTGCACGCAGCGCATACGAGCAGTATTTTACGGAAAAGCATTTCGAGAATGTGCTGCAGCAGATGCTTGAAGGATAAAAAGCGGATCCCGGGGGGAGCTGTATGCGGCACTCCCGGCTGAGATCATAATAATGGGTAGCATCCCGAAAACTCTTGTGCTATAATGCCTTTGAATGGTATAGGGAGTAGTCTGCCTATTCGCGAATATCGTTTTTATTAGTATAGAAGTTTGTCCTTAATAGGAGGAGTATATGAAAGGTATCATTCTGGCCGGAGGATCCGGTACAAGATTATATCCGTTAACAAAAGTAACATCCAAACAGCTTTTGCCGATCTATGATAAACCGATGATCTATTATCCGCTTTCCGTACTGATGAGTGCCGGAATTCGTGATATTCTGATCATTTCCACACCGCAGGATACTCCGCGTTTCGAAGAGCTTCTGGGTGACGGACACCAGTTCGGTATAGAGCTGCAGTATCGTGTACAGCCGTCTCCGGATGGTCTGGCACAGGCATTTATCATCGGTGATGATTTTATCGGCGACGAACCGGTTGCCATGATCCTCGGTGACAACATCTTTACCGGACACGGTCTGAAGAAGCGTCTTCGTTCCGCGGTAGAGAATGCAGAAACAGGAAAAGGGGCTACCGTATTCGGCTATTATGTGGATGATCCGGAGCGTTTCGGTATCGTTGAATTTGATGCAGACGGACGTGCGGTATCGATCGAAGAGAAACCGGCACAGCCGAAGAGCAACTACTGCGTAACCGGTCTGTATTTCTATGATAACCGCGTGGTTGAATATGCGCGCAATCTGAAGCCTTCTGCAAGAGGCGAGCTGGAGATTACCGATCTGAACCGTATCTATCTGGAAAACGGTGAGCTGAACGTGGAGCTTCTGGGACAGGGATTTACCTGGCTGGATACAGGAACACATGAGAGCCTTGCCGATGCAACCAATTTCGTGAAGACCACCGAGCAGCACCAGCATCGTAAGATCGCATGTCTGGAGGAGATCGCTTATCTCAACGGCTGGATCAGCAAAGAAAAAGTAATGGAAGAGTACGAGGTTCTGAAGAAAAACCAGTACGGACAGTATCTGCTGGACGTTCTGAATGACAAATATGTGGATATTCTGAACAAATAAGGCAGAAATTTTTTATTACAGGAGAAATAATATCATGACTATTATTGTTACCGGCGGTGCCGGATTTATCGGAAGCAACTTTGTTTTTCATATGCTGAATAAATATCCGGACTATCGTATCGTATGTCTGGACGCTCTGACCTATGCAGGAAACCTTTCTACTCTTGCCCCGGTTATGGACAATCCGAATTTCCGTTTCGTAAAACTGAATATCTGTGACAGAGCAGGTGTTGAGAAGCTTTTCGAAGAGGAGCATCCGGATATTGTTGTTAACTTTGCAGCTGAGTCTCATGTAGACCGTTCCATCGAGAATCCGTCTATCTTCCTGGAGACCAATATTATCGGTACCTCCGTACTGATGGATGCCTGCCGCAAATACGGAATCACCAGATATCATCAGGTAAGTACCGATGAGGTTTACGGTGACCTTCCGCTGGACCGCCCGGACCTGTTCTTCACAGAGGAGACTCCGATCCATACAAGCAGCCCGTACAGCTCTTCCAAAGCCGGTGCCGATCTTCTGGTTCTTGCTTATCACAGAACCTTCGGACTGCCGGTTACCATCAGCCGCTGCTCAAACAACTACGGTCCATATCACTTCCCGGAGAAGCTGATCCCGCTTATGATCGCCAATGCACTGAATGACAAACCGCTTCCGGTTTACGGAGAAGGTCTGAATGTTCGTGACTGGCTGTATGTGGAGGATCACTGCAAGGCGATCGACCTGATCATTCACAAGGGACGTGTCGGTGAGGTATACAACATCGGCGGACATAACGAAATGAAGAACATCGATATCGTTAAGATCATCTGCAAGGAACTCGGAAAATCCGAGGATCTGATCACCTATGTATCCGACCGCAAGGGTCATGATATGCGTTATGCGATCGACCCGACCAAGATCCACAATGAGCTGGGCTGGCTTCCGGAGACCATGTTCAAGGACGGAATCAAGAAGACCATTCAGTGGTATCTGGACAACAAGGAGTGGTGGGAGACCATCATCAGCGGTGAATACCAGAACTATTATGAGAAAATGTACGGACAGAGAGAGGTACTTGACTGATGCGTGTACTTGTAACAGGTGTTAACGGTCAGCTTGGCCATGATGTAATGAATGAGCTGGCAGAGCGGGGAATCGAAGGAATCGGAAGCGATATCACACCGGCATATGCAGGGGCTGATGACGGAACTTCCGTTACCGGCATGCCGTATGTACAGATGGATATTACCGATGCAGCTGCTGTAGAGGCGGCGATCACAGGAGCAAAGATCGATGCAGTTGTCCATTGCGCAGCTTGGACAGCCGTAGATGCTGCCGAGGACGAAGAGAACAAGCCGAAGGTCAAGGCAATCAATGTAGACGGCACACAGAATATTGCAAATGCCGTACGTAAGTGCGACGGCAAGATGGTCTACATCAGTACCGATTATGTATTTGACGGCCAGGGAACAGAACCCTGGACACCGGACTGCAAGGTGTACAAACCGCTGAATGTATACGGTGAATCCAAACTCGGCGGAGAGCTGGCGGTTTCCGGAACACTGGATAAGTACTTTATTGTACGTATCGCCTGGGTATTCGGACGAAACGGCAAAAACTTCATCAAGACCATGGTGAATGTAGGCAAAAATCATCCGGAGGTCCGCGTAGTCTGTGATCAGATCGGAACACCGACCTACACCTATGACCTTGCAAGACTGCTGGCAGATATGCTGCAGACAGATAAGTACGGCTATTATCATGCAACCAACGAAGGCGGATATATTTCCTGGTATGATTTCACAAAAGAGATCTATCGCCAGGTCGGCATGGATACAAAGGTAACACCGGTTACAACTGCGGAGTACGGACTTTCCAAAGCTGCCAGACCGTTTAACAGCCGTCTGGACAAGGCAAAACTTGCAGAAAACGGTTTTGAGCCGCTGCCTGATTGGAAGGATGCGGTCAACCGCTATCTGAAAGAGATCGGAGAGATCTAAGAATAGTTGCCGGATATAGGCCGGCAGAAAATGGAAAAATGAGGGCGGCAGAGAGGTTTTTTTCTGCTGCCCTTTTATTAGAACGCAAATCTTGCAAGAGGATTCGCGCGGCACTGCAGATCCGGGGACCTGCACTTGCGGAAGATGGGCTCCCAGACGGAAATGATATTGGTTAAATGGAGTGAAAACGTATGGTTGATATATTGCTGGCATCATATAACGGCGAGCGGTTCATAAGAGAGCAGCTGGATTCGCTGCTGAACCAGACGGAAAAAGGAATACGGATCATTGTACGGGATGACGGATCCACGGATGGAACCGGAAATATTCTGGAGGAGTATCGGCTCCGTCATGCGGATAAGATCGAACTGGTAGGGGACAGAAGTGCCAGCGGCAGTCCTGCCCGAAATTTCATGGAACTGTTAAAGTATTCCAAAAGTGAATACATTATGTTCTGTGATCAGGATGATGTCTGGGATCCGGAAAAGGTGCACAAGATGCTGGTCCGTATGCAGGCAGAGGAAAAACGCTGCCGGGACGGAGCTGAGCCGATCCTTGTTTTTTCTGATTACGAGGTGGTGGATGCCAATCTGAAACCGCTTCCGATCCGGGAGGACAGTCTGCAGGTTGCGAAGTATTACCATACCTTCAATCGTCTGCTGGTGCAGAATTATGTGACCGGCTGCACAATGATGATCAATCGGACGGCAGCACTTCTGGCCGGGGAATATGACAGCCGGATGCTGATGCATGACTGGTGGATCGCTTTATATGTCAGTGCCATGGGAACGGTCGTTCATATGCCGGAGAAACTGATGAAGTACCGCCAGCACGGAAGAAACGATGTAGGTGCAACCGATGTCCGAAGCATGAAATACCGTCTGAAAAAGCTGGCGGACCGGAAGGTAAGCCGCTCCAAGGATACCTATTATGCGCAGGCGGAACTTCTGAAGGAACGGTATACGGATGCACTTCCGGAACGGATCCAGAGAACGCTGGATGAATTCCTGAAGATCCGTACCCTCGCGAAGCCTGCCAGAATGAAGGCACTTGTTGCGGGAGGATATCTGAAAAGCGATCTGGTTCGCACAATGGGGCAATTGTTTTATATCTGATGATACGATCTATGGATACGGAGTGGTGGATATGAAAATTTCTGCTGCACTTGCTGCATATAACGGTGAAAAATATATTGAGGAACAGCTGGATTCGATCCGATGCCAGACCCGTGTTCCGGATGAGGTGATCGTTGTGGATGATGCATCCACCGATGGGACATGGGATATTCTGGTGGAATACAGGAAAAAATATCCGGCTTTTCCGCTGCAGCTGTTTCGGAATGCGGAAAACCGCGGATTCCGGAATAATTTTCTGACTGCGTTGACGGAATGCAGCGGAGATCTGCAGTTTCTGGCGGATCAGGATGACATCTGGGAACCGGATAAGGTCCGGATCATGGCGGATATGTTTGTGAAAAATCCGGATCTGCTTGTTCTTGCGTCCTCTTTTACATTGATCGACGGCAGCGGAGAACCCTTTGCGGTGAAAGCCAGAAAAGGATGGTCGAACCAGAATCTGTTCCACAAGCGGGTGGAGAAAAACGGCTTATGTCCGGTTACGACCGAAGACCTGATCTGGCACAATTTCTGTCAGGGGGCGGCACAGGCCTTTCGCGCTTCGATCCGTGAACGCTTTATTCGGAACTTTACCGAAGCTTTGCCGCATGATCGGATGATCAATCTGCTGGGAGCGGCAGAGCAGGGATTGTATTTTTATAATGTTTCTTTATTTAAGTATCGGATCCATGCAGATAATTCTCTTGGATTAAAGAGTAAGGCAAATGCAAGAGAAAAGATGGGCATGCAGTACCGGACGATGGAAGCAAGGGAAGCTCTTGCTTACGTAGATACGGTAAAACGGCTGTATCCGGATCTTTATGCGGGCAGCCGACGTCTGCAGGGAGCGGAAAAATTTTTACGTGAAAATATCGGCAGCATGGAAAATAGAAAAACACTGCGGATATTGAAGCAGAGTATCGGACGGGACTACCGATGTCTGAAGTCCGAAAAAGGAATACTTGGAGATATTCTGTTTTCTGTCAGAAACAGATAGAGCAGGGGGAAAACATTGGGTAATC
>JAUNAK010000097.1 GCA_030527665.1 Eubacteriales bacterium | reverse complement strand
CGACTGCCATGACCATGAGCATCATCACCACCATCACGACGATGAGGAATGCGACTGCCATGATCATGAGCATCATCACCACCATGACGAGCACTGCGGCTGCGGCCATCATCATCACCATCATGATGCGGATGAAGTGTTCACCAGCTGGGGTAAGGAGACAATCCATAAATTTACGAAGGAGCAGATCACAGCTATCATGGAGAAACTTTCCGATGAGGAGAATGCGTACGGCATGATCCTGCGTGCAAAGGGCATGGTAGAGGGTGAGAACGGAACCTGGATCTACTTTGATATGGTTCCGGGTGAGGCTGATGTTCGCGAAGGATCTCCGGAGTATACCGGCAGACTTTGCGTAATCGGATCTGAGCTGAAAGAGGATAAGCTGGCAGAGCTCTTCGGACTTGCCTGAAAAAATGTTGCATAAAGTTGAAACGCAGACAGCGTTTTTCGTATGAATGATTCGCCATGCCCGGAAGGTGACTTCGGGCATGGCGGATTTGAGGTGAAGATATGAATGAAAACGAGATCGAAGTTCCCGTATATCTGATCACGGGATTTCTGGAAAGCGGAAAGACTTCCTTTCTGAATTTTACAATGGCACAGGAGTATTTCCAGATCGACGAGACGACACTTCTGATCAATACGGAAGAGGGAGAAGAGGCATACGATGAAAAATGGCTGAGTTCCATTCATACCGTACTGGAGAATGTGGAAGAGCAGGAGGATTTCACACCGGAGAAACTGCGCAGTTTCCAGCGCAAATATCGTCCGGAACGTGTGATTCTGGAATATAATCCGCTCTGGGGCATGCAGGATCTGTTTGAGATGCAGCTGCCGAAGGGCTGGGGAATCGTACAGCAGATCGTTCTGGTGGACGGAAGTACTTTCCAGATCTATCTGAATAATATGAAATCCCTGTTTACCGAGATGTCCAGAACAGCGGATATGGTACTGATCAACCGCTGTACCGAGGATCTGCCGTTGGCAAACTTCCGCAGAAGCATCAAGGTCGTAAATCCGGGCTGTGATGTACAGTTTATGAACGAAGCCGGCCAGTCCATGGATATTTTCCAGGATACCCTGCCGTACGATCTGGAGGCGGAGATCATCAATATTGAAGATATTGACTTTGGTATCTTCTTTATCGACCTGACCGATAATCCGAAACGCTATGAGGGCAGGAAGGTTCGCTTCAAAGGTAAGGTGATCAAGAGCCGGGAAGCAGGATCACAGTATTTCCTGCCGGCACGTTCCGCAATGACCTGCTGTGCGGATGACATGCAGTACATCGGTTATCTGTGCAAGAGCAAAGATACAGCCAAACTGACCGAGGGAAGCTGGGTAGAAGTCACCGCCCGTGTGGATTACAAATTTGTTCCGATGGCACAGGAGACCGAGCCGGTATTCCAGGCGATCACGCTGAAGAGTACGGAAGCTCCGGCAGTGGAAGACGTATATTTTAATTAATCGATCGGAGATCATACATATGTATCTTATTGTGGGTCTGGGTAATCCGGGCGCAAAATACGACAGAACAAAGCATAACATGGGCTTTGACACCATCACCGAACTGGTCGACCGTCATAATATTCCGAATGGCGGTACCGATATGAAAGGGATGTACGGAAAAGGGTATATCGGCGGTCAGAAGGTCATCCTTCTGAAGCCGCTGACCTATATGAACCTTTCCGGCGAGTGTGTACAGGCCTATCTGAATTATTATAAGATCGATCCGGAGACCGAACTGATCGTGATCTATGATGATATCGATCTGGAACCGGGACAGCTGCGGGTACGCAAAAAAGGAAGAGCCGGCGGCCATAACGGTATGAAGAATATCATTCAGCATATCGGTACCGATGCATTTGCCCGGATCCGTGTGGGCATCGGTGCAAAGCCGGAAAAATGGGATCTGGCTGATTATGTTCTTGCCCCCTTCGGTAAGGAGGAACGGGTACTGGCGGATCAGGGAATCTCTTCCGCAGCGGATGCCGTGGAGATGATCCTTGCCGGTGAGATCGACGGCGCCATGAATCGATTCAACAAGAAAAAGGAAAAGAAAAAGGCCGAGGCGAAGCCGGAGGCAGCGGAGTAAATATGTACAAGGCTTTTATGCAGCCGATCATGGCTGTACCCGGGCTGGAGGAACTTCGCCTGGGACTGAAAAAGAATCGGGGAGTCGTTGAGATCAGCGGCTGTCTGGATTCGGAAAAAGCGCATATGGCTGCGGGAATTACCGCAGATTTTCCGGTCCGCCTTCTTGTGGCGGAGAATGAGCTGAAGGCAAGAGAACTGTATGAGGATATGCAGCTCTTCGATCCGGAGGTTCTGTATTATCCCCGGAGAGACCTGATCTTCTATCAGGCGGATATTTCCGGAAATCTTCTGACAAAGCAGCGTATGCAGGTCATAAAGGCACTGATCGAGCAGGAGCATGTGTCCATTGTCACTTCCACAGGGGGGTGTATGGACTATCTCCTGCCTCTTCGCGTGCTGAAAGAACAGGTGATCCGCCTGGAAGCAGGTACGGGAATGGATCTGACGGAGCTGACCGGAAAACTGAGCCGGATGGGGTATGAGCGCTGCGTGATGGTCAATGCTTCCGGACAGTTTGCGGTCCGCGGTGACATTGTGGATATTTTTCCGCTGACGGAAGAGGTTCCGTGGCGTATTGAGTTTTTCGGGGATGAGATCGATCTGATCAAGTCCTTTGATCCGGAAAGTCAGCGAATGATCGAAAACCTGGATGCCATTGCGATCTATCCGGCAACGGAGGATCTTGGGTATACCGAGGAACAGGCGGCGGAAGGGAATAAGGCAGCTGAGAAAAGCAACCGGGAATTCTACCGCATGCTGCATGATACACTGCTGGATTATCTGCCGGAGGGATCACCGGTGGTG
The DNA here is from genome assembly GCA_030527665.1 of Eubacteriales bacterium. Lineage (GTDB taxonomy): Bacteria > Bacillota > Clostridia > Lachnospirales > Lachnospiraceae > Bilifractor. Next base: position 6,520 of record JAUNAK010000097.1, on the reverse strand, counting down.
GTGGACGATCCGGCCCGTGTTCTGGAGCAGGCAGAGGCGATTTTCCGGGAGTATAAGGAAGCAATGGTACACCGCCTGGAAAAGGGAAAGATCCATGCTGCGGCGACAAAGCGAATGATCACCGATGCGGTTCTTGCGCGGAATCTGGAACTGGCGAATACGATCTGTCTGACTCTCATGGAGCATCGTCTGGATCTGGAGATCCGGGAGACCCATTCGGTCTCCTGCCGAAGCGTGAATTCTTATAACAACCAGTTCCCGCTTCTGCTGCAGGATCTGGCGAAATGGAAAAGGCAGAAATACCGGGTTATTCTGGCATCTCCGTCCAGAACCAGAGGAAAACGACTGGCGGAGGAACTGCAGCGGGAAGAACTTAATGTTTTTTACAGTGAGGATACCGAGCGGGAGCTGCAGCCGGGCGAGATCATGGTGATCCATGGAACAGTTCGGCGCGGCTTTGAGTACCCGATGCAGAAATTTGTGGTGATCACCGAGGCGGATATCTTCGGTGCTCAGCAGAAGAAAAAGAAAAAACACCGTCTGAAGGAAGATGCAGGAGAGCGGATCCGGAATTTTACAGAGCTTTCTATCGGTGATTATGTGGTGCATGAGAATCACGGTATGGGTATTTACCGTGGTATCGAGAAGATCGAGATGGATCATGTAAAAAAAGATTACATTAAGATCGAATATGCGGGCGGAAGCAGTTTGTATATTCTGGCAACGCAGATGGATGCCCTGCAGAAATACGGCGGATCGGACGGCCATAAGCCGAAGATCAATACACTGGGGAGCAAGGACTGGACCAAAACCAAGACCCGTGTGCGAAGTGCAGTCAAGGATATCGCAGCGGATCTGGTACGGCTGTACGCAGCCAGAAACGGAGCAAAAGGCTATCAGTACGATAGGGATACCGTCTGGCAGCGGGAATTTGAAGAGCTGTTTCCTTTCGAAGAGACCGAGGATCAGCTGAAAGCGATCGAAGATACCAAGCGGGATATGGAAAGCAGCCGTGTAATGGATCGTCTGATCTGCGGAGATGTGGGATTCGGGAAAACCGAGATCGCCATCCGCGCAGCTTTCAAGGCGGTGCAGGAAAGCAAACAGGTGGTGCTGCTCTGTCCGACGACGATCCTTGCACAGCAGCATTTCAATACATTTTCCCAGCGTATGGATGGATATCCGGTGCGTGTAGACATGCTCAGCCGTTTTCGGAATGCCGCACAGCAGAAAAAGACCGTTGCGGATGTTGAAAAAGGAAAGGTCGATATTCTGATCGGTACCCACCGGGTGCTTTCCAAGGATATCAAATTCAAGGATCTGGGACTGCTGATCATTGATGAGGAGCAGCGTTTCGGTGTTGCTCATAAGGAAAAAATCAAGCAGATGAAGGAAAATATCGATGTCCTGACCTTAACAGCGACACCGATTCCCCGAACGCTGCACATGAGCATGATCGGAATCAGGGATATGAGTGTTCTGGAGGAGCCGCCGCTGGAGCGAATGCCGATCCAGACCTATGTTATGGAATACGATGACGAGATGGTGAGAGAAGCCATCAGCCGTGAACTTGCCCGGGAGGGACAGGTGTTTTTCGTATATAACCGGGTCAAAGGCATTGATGAAATGGCAGCCCGTGTGCAGAAACTGGTACCGGAGGCCAATGTCGCCTATGCCCATGGACAGATGAATGAGAGGCAGCTGGAGAAGATCATGGTCAGCTTCATCAACGGGGAGATCGACGTTCTGGTCTCCACCACGATCATTGAGACGGGAATAGATATCTCCAATGCCAATACACTGATCATCTGCGATGCGGAGCGTCTGGGATTGTCGCAGCTGTACCAGCTGCGCGGACGTGTGGGACGATCCAATCGAAATGCCTATGCGTTCCTTCTGTATACAAGGAATAAAATGCTGAAGGAGACCGCAGAGAAACGTCTGCATGCCATTCGTGAATTTACGGAGATGGGAAGCGGCGTCAAGATCGCCATGCGGGATCTGGAGATCCGCGGTGCGGGTAATCTGCTGGGTGCGGAGCAGTCCGGACATATGGAGGCTGTCGGCTATGATCTCTACTGCAAGATGCTGGCGGAGGCAGTGCAGGAAGCACAGGGAATCAGACCTGCTGCTGAATTTGAGACAACCGTCGATCTGACAGTCAATGCATTCATACCGCCGACTTATATTCAGGAAGAAAATCAGAGACTGGATATTTACAAGCGTGTGGCTGCCATTGAGACGGAAGCGGATGCCGTAGATATGGAAGAAGAACTTCTGGATCGTTTCGGTATGTTCCCGGATTCCGTCAAGAATCTGATTACGATCGCACAGCTGAAGGCGGATGCTCACAAAGTTTTTGTATCGGAGATCAAACAGCAGACGCAGGAGATCCGTATCTCTCTGTTTGAGCGTGCGGAACTGAATCCGGCGCATATTCCGGATCTGCTGAACATGGATAAGTACAGGAATATTCTGTTTTTCTATGCGTCGGGAACGCCGCATTTCAAGTTCCTGCTGAAAAAACCGTCTGATCGAAATCCGAAGAATGTGCTGATGCGCATGAAGGAACTGATGGAAGATATGCAGGCGCTGCTGACCGGAAAGGTGTAACTGCAGAAGAGAACCGGGAGAGTCCTTTTTTCGGATTTCGGAAGCAATAACGGCTTTCTGTCAGACGGAAAGCCGACTTGACCCTGTGTTTAAAAAAGAATATAATCAGCATGTTAGTTTGTTAAATCGGAGGAATGGATTTATGAATAGATGGAATAAAGCAACAGCAGCAGGTATTCTGGCTGCTGTACTGGCAGCTTCCTCACTGGCAGGCTGCGGCAGTGCAAAGGGCACCGATACCGCACTGGTGATCAACGGAGAAAATGTAAGTCTGGGTACGGTCGAGATGATGACCAGATATCAGCAGGCAGAGACAACATCACTGCTTACTATGTATGGTCTGGCACAGCAGGGATCCGTATGGGCGTCACAGTATTCTGCAGCAACCAGTACAGAGGAGGCACAGACCTTCGGACAGAATCTGAAGAAGGATGTCAAAGATAAATTCGTACAGGAGATCGTTCTGAAACAGCATGCAGAGGAATTCGGTGTTTCCATTCCGGAAAGTCTGGAAGCGGATATGGCAGCTGCAGCCGATGAAAACTTCGCTGCAAACCAGGCCGCATACGAGGCGCAGCAGATCAGCCGTGATGATGTATATAAAATGCTGGAGCTGCAGACCATTGAAGCGCTGATGCGCAAGCCGATGGTTGCGGAAACCGACAGAAATGTATCGGATGAAGAGGCTAAGCAGTCTTCCATCTCCTATGCACGTATCTCGTTGACAACAACCAACAGCGAGAATGCGCAGGAGGATGTCTCCGATGCAGACAAGAAGGTATATAAGTCTCAGATGGAAGAGCTGATCTCCCAGCTGAAAAAAGCGGAGGATACCGCTGCTGCGGATATGTCTTCCTATGCAAATGCCATCAACGATCAGATCGCAGTCACAACCTATTCCTATGGCACCGACTATACTCTTCCGGATGCGGTCATTGAGGCTGCTTCCAAACTGAAAGACGGAGAAATCTGTGAAGAGGTTATCGATACCGGCGATTACTATTATGTCGTTCGTATGGATCATGTATTTGATGAAGAAGCGACACAGACCAAGAAGGACAGCATTATCTCCGAGCGTGAGCAGACGATTTACGAGACAAAGCTCAAAGAGTGGACCGATGCTGCCGAGGTAGAGGAGAAGAAGCCCTTCCAGGATCTGGAAGTAAGTGACAAGAACGGCTTTACTGTAAAACAGCAGGAAAGCAATTAAGACATGATGAGATGAATAACAGGAATGCGGAGGCATTTCTGATGCAGTAACTGCCGGATGCCATCCGCATGCAGATCTGGAGATCTGCGTGAGGGTGGCATTTGGAGTTTTTGGGTTATTGAAAACAGGAGGAACAAATGAACCGCAGTACATTTGCTGAAATGACAAAAGGACATGTAGTTATTCTGGACGGAGCCACCGGCAGCAACCTGATGATGATGGGAATGCCGAAGAACGTCTGTACGGAAGCCTGGCTTTTGGATCATCCGGAGCTGGTCATCGAGCTGCAGAAGCAGTACAAAGAGGCTGGCAGCCGTTTTATCTATGCACCGACCTTTTCCGCAAACCGGATCAGTCTGGAAAAGCATGGATTATCGGATAAGGTGGAATATCTGAATGCAAAGCTTGCAGAAGTAACACGAAAAGCCGTGGGATCGGACTGCTGTGTGGTGGGAGATCTGACAACTACCGGAGAGCTGCTGGAGCCCATCGGCGAGCTGGAAGAGGAAGAACTGTTCGAAGCCTACCGGGAGCAGGCGGCTGCTCTCTGCAAAGGCGGTGTAGATGCTTTTGTAGCAGAAACCCTGATGGATGTGAAGGAAGCGGTTCTGGCATTAAAGGCCTGCAGGGACGTCGCACCGGATCTTCCGTTTATGGCGACCCTGACAGTAATGGAAAGCGGACATGCCTTTTACGGAGGAACCGCACAGGAACTGATCAGACAGATGCAGGAACTGGATGCAGATGCGGCAGGAATCAACTGTTCCTTCGGACCGGATAAGCTGAAGGCGATTACAGCTTCCATGACGGAGATCGCCCGGATCCCGGTTATCGTGAAGCCGAATGCGGGACTTCCGGAGACCAATGCAGCCGGAGAGACCTTTTATTCCATGAAACCGGAGACCTTTGTGGACCAGATGCAGGAACTGGTCGATCTGGGAGCCGGCATGATCGGCGGCTGCTGCGGAACGACACCGGCATTTATCCGTCTCCTCGCGGAACGCCTGGCAAGATAAAAACGGACAGAATCGCGAAAGCGTTAGAAAGGAACCGTTATGTACAATGATTTGTTTTCAATAGGACCGGTCACTGTCCACATGTATGGGGTTATGACCGGGCTGGGCATTCTGGCTGCTTACTGGCTGGCAAGTGTCCGCGCAAAGGAGAAAAATCTGACCGAAACAGCCGTTGATAAGATCTTCGGACTGGTGATCGCCTGTGTGGCTGTCGGCTATCTCTGCTCCAAGATCCTGTATATTATTACCATTTTCCCGCATCTGCTGGACGGCACCATGTCCCTGAGAAATGCCATTACCGGCGGCTGGGTAGTCATCGGCGGACTGCTGGGCGGAATCCTCGGTGCATGGCTGTACTGCAAATGGAATAAGCTGGATCTGTGGATCTATTTTGACGTGGCATTTCCGGGAGTGGCACTGGCACAGGCACTTGGTCGTATCGGCTGCTTCTTTGCAGGCTGCTGCTACGGAAAAGAGACGACCGGGCCGCTTTACATTATGTTTACACATTCGGATTTCGGACCAAACAACGTACATCTGATCCCGACACAGCTGATCATGAGTGCCGGAGATTTTCTGCTTGTACTGGCATTGGTCTTCTACGGAAAAAAACTGCAGAAGAAAGAAGGCGAGATCGCCGGTCTCTATCTGATGCTGTACAGTCTGGGGCGTTTCTGCGTTGAGTTTCTGCGGGGCGATGTTCTCCGCGGGCAGGTCGGTGTACTGTCTACATCCCAGTTTATCGGTCTGTTCACGGCATTCGGAGGTGTTCTCCTTTTCCTCTATGCACGGAAGCGCACCGAAACACCGCGGGAAAAACTGGCGGGAATGATCAAAAGCGCTGATGTCAAAGATACGGAAATAAGAAAAAACTAGTTTGAGATAAGATGTAATCTATGTGAATTTTGGTATTCACTGTAATAAAAATTAAAAGCAACTGTATTGCTCTTGGAGATTTCAGGAACAATGCAGTTGTTTTTTTATCTTAAAAACAACGTTGAAAGTGACTGAATCTTTTAAATGGTGTGTGATATGATGTTTATATCAGTTAAAAAATGTGCCAAAAATGTCTGTTAAGGAGGGGTGCGTATGTATGATATGCGAAAAAAGATATTGTCATTGGTATTGATTCTGACATTGGCTTTACAACCTGTGTATGTTTTTGCAGATGAAGTTTCTGAAAGACAAGAAGAATTAGCAAGTGGTGAAATTTTATTTGACGAAGAGTGTTTGGATTTCAAAGAAAATCAGGAAGAAAACGTTGAAAAAATAGAAACTGTAGAAATGCAAGCGGAGGAAGCTGAAGGGTATACAGAAGAATTGGAACTTGAAGATACTCCGTTGACAGCCGGCAGCGGTACATGTGGTGAAAATCTTACATGGACTCTTGATAAAAATGGGAAGCTAACGATAACCGGCTCAGGGAAAATGGATTGGTATTACGGTACGACAACAGCTCCTTGGGGAAGGGATATTACAGAAGTTTATATTAGTAACGGGGTAAGTGAGGTTGGAGCATATGCATTTAGTTCTTGTGAAAAGTTGATAAAAGTTTCGTTGCCAAATAGTGTTACCGAGATCGGAGATGGAGCTTTTGAATATTGCAGCAGTTTGAAAGAGATTGTTATCGCCGATTGTAAAATGAAGTTGCACACTTAATACAAAAAATGATCCACAGGTT
>JAUNAK010000151.1 GCA_030527665.1 Eubacteriales bacterium | reverse complement strand
AGATCTGTTATGATATACTGAAAAGGAAAGAATAATAAATATAAATAGCACGGAATGAGGGAAACAAATGGATCTTTTAAAGCTTTCTGTTGAAGAGCGTCTTTCTGCCTTCTACGCCATGATTGAAAGTGCATACGGACTTCCCTATTGGGTATATAATGCGGATGGAACCCTGCTGGATACCAGTGAACAGGAACGTATGGCTCTGGAGGCAATTTTTAAGGCATCCGGATGTATGCGTTACATGCTAGAGTATGCCAAAAACAATGCAATTCCACTTGTACTAAGTGCAGATTTGGGATTGCTCTGGTGCGCAGGATTTGAATATCAGGATAAAAAGCTGCATCGCATATATGTTTTTGGACCGGCCTTTCATACAAATGTGTCTTATGCAGCTTTATCCCAAAAAGCATATGATAAAAAAATTCAGCTTTCCTGGCGTACTACTTTTTTAAATTTAATGGAAAGTTTACCGATTATTTCGGAAAATAACATGACCCGAATTGCTGTCATGCTTCATCGCATACTCACTGATGAAACGTTGCTGATTTCCGATGTCTCCTATCAGCAGATGAAGCAGGATAAGCCGGTCAATCTTACAGAAGATGAGGAGTCTGTCATCGTCGATCGTTACCAGACATATATGGCTGAGCGGGAACTCCTCGGTGCTGTTCGAGAAGGAAATATGAATTATTCAGCAGCAATCAGCAGGGCGCAGTCAATCAGTACCGGTGTGCCGGTTGCCTCTGAAGATCCCATGCAGCAGGCACAGATTTCTGTAATTGTTTATATGTCCCTTTGTACCCGTGCTGCAATTGAAGGAGGACTGACCCCGGAAAAAGCGTATACAACCGGCGACTATTATATTCAGCTTGCACATGCCTGCAAAAACATCTCGGAACTTGCATCCGTTGCAGGAGAAATGTATCGTGAATTTATCCATCTGGTCCATGAAAACAAGAAAAACAGCAGCCTGAGTCCTGCGATTCAAAGCTGCTGCGATTATATTCAGATGCATCCGGAAACCGATTTGTCCATTGAGATACTGGCAAAACGCTGAGGATATTCCGAATATTATCTTTCCCGTAAATTTAAGAATGAAGTTGGATGCATCATCAGCGACTATATCAACCGGCAGCGGATCGAACGTGCCAAAACCCTTTTAACAACAACTACTGATTCATTACAGGATATCAGTGATCGTCTGCACTACGGTACTCGCAGTTATTTCGCACAAACATTTAAAAAGATTGCCGGGATTTCTCCTTCCGATTATCGAAAACAGATGCAGAAACTATAAGTTTGTGCTCATTATGTTTTCTGCTTTGTATATCTAAAAAGGCTGATGTCCGAAAACATCAGCCTTTATGAATACAGACTATTGAACCTTTACGGTAACGGATTTTTCTCCGAATTCCTCGCATTTCACAGTGAGCACTGCCTCTCCGCTTTCATACCCGCTGCGAACAACGGCCAGAAGTTTTCCTCTGTATGAAGTAAAGCTTCCTGTGGTATATAATTCCTCCGTCACAGGTGTGCCGGCACCAAATGCCTGCAGTGTCGCTGCACCGGTCACCTCGGCCTGCATGCATACTTCCTGGTCCGGAACGGGATTTCCCTGATCGTCGATCAATTCTGCCCAAATGTAGGATAGAGACTGTCCATCTGCAGACAAGACCTTGTCCGATTCTTTAACAAGACGGAAGCCTGTGCAATGACCCGGTGTCTGCAGTATCTGTCTGGACATTTCCTTTCCGTCCTTATAGCTGACTGCCTC
>JAUNAK010000026.1 GCA_030527665.1 Eubacteriales bacterium | reverse complement strand
TGTCCTGCGGACGGTCGCTGTTATAACCGTCCTGCGGATAGCCGTTGTTATAACCTTGCTGCATGCGCTGGTAATAATTCAGATTTCCGTCTGCCGACGGTGAAGGCGTCTGTCCTGCTCCAAGATTCGGATCATAGTCCGGCACATGAATATTCGTATCCGTATCTATAAAACGGTCATCATACTCGTTGTTCATAATGTAAATACTCCTTTCGGGACCACCGAAGAGATTCAATGGTTCTCTCAATAGCACATAGAGGGTGCAATTGGATTGACTGTAAATTATAACATAAAGATTAATAAAATACAAAGATTACATTAAGAACAAATGATGGTACGTACGGAAGCAAACCAATCGGCATCAGTTCAAAGTTTTTTTATGCCACTGATTTATAAACGTAAATTTCGGCGCGGCGAAGAAAAGGATTCTACGTTCCGGACCGGCTGTCAGCGGCTGTTTTTTTGCCGGTCGATGCCTGCACTGTTTTCCAGAATATGCATGGAAAGACGGATATAATAGCGTACACTGCAGTCTTCCAGGTCATTGTTCAGAAGATCCAGACATTTTTTGATTCGATACAGAACGGTGTTTCGGTGGGTAAACAGAACGGCAGCGGTTTTTGCCAGAGAACGTTCGTTATCCAGATAGGTCCGGAGTGTATCGTAAAGCTCATCATGATGCTGATGCTTCTGTTCCCAGAGTCTGCAGATCACAGGATGACATGCCTGCAGTTTGTCCTCCATAAGCGGTGTATCAAGTATGTAGTAAATGCTGTAGGTTTCAAAATGGTACAGATTATCCAGCGGAGCAAACTGTTTTCCGTAAAGGATCGCATGAACAGCCTGCTGATACAGGTGGGCTGCCTGGTGATAATCCGTGGATGGCAGGCTGAACCCTGTTTTCAGGCGGATTCGGGTACCGAGTGCAGGTACCAGCTCCAGAAAGCGGGTGTCCTTTGATAATTCCCGGTTGGCCATGAGAATAACGTGGTTGTCCTTGATCAGGGACAGACTGTCCGGAAACTGCCGGTTGAGGGTACGCATCAGAAGCGGCAGAAGCAGCTGGGGATCGTCCAGCGATTCCGGCTCCACTACAGCAACCTGATACAGCTCACCGGGAATCCAGTGGTTATAGCTGAGATGAAGTTCCAGTTCGTGTTCACTGTAAGGATTCCCGAGAATCAGATTGATCAGGGCATTGCAGCTGATCGGTTCACCGGAAGGAGCGATGCTCAGCACCGGTTCCAGATGGCGGGCCAGAATGCGCAGAAGCTGATAATCACCGCCGTTCAGCGGACGGTTTTTGGCAAGGAGTGTCATTCTGCCGCAGGTGACTTCGTTGAATACCAGATTGTAGGAAATACCGGAAAAAGCAAGGGAAGCGATATTCCGGAAATTGAAAGCCTGTGGACCTTCATGAAGAAAATCAACGGAGGTATCCTGCCGTAACTGACGGATACTGTTCAGGGATGAATAGCCATATTGTGCGATATAATTCCATTCATCATCCATCTCTTCTGCCGGATATCCTTTGCTCATTGCGAGAAGGCGGTAGTTGGCATTCATAAGCAGCATCGGATTCTGGAAAACAAGGTCACAATGGTCGGTCATGGACTGGAAATTGCGGCTGCGGATATCATCAAGGATCTGACTTTCCCAATCCTGATAATAATCAAAAACACCTTGTACGATCTCAAAAGCTTCTTTTACTGTCAGATTGAAAATACGGATCTTGTCACCTTCTCCATCGTAGACAATATAATCCCCTTCCTGATAGACATGTACACAGTTGGTCGCATATACCATACGTGCACTGTTCAGGATCGGTTTTGCATCAAGCGCAATATCCGTCTGAATATCCAGCAGAGAAGAAAGCCGGTTGGCAATCATCCACATACTTAATTTCATTGTTTCACCTTCTGTCCTGTAAAATTAGTTGATGCTGTGAGAAAATGGCAATTTGTTAGATTTTTAATAAAAAAAGCCCTTTTCTATGTGCAGAATGCATAAATTCGTTTCTTCTATAATAAATCAGATTCGAATCAAGAGCAATCGAAAGAAACACAATGTGCTATACAAGAATTCTCTGTTTTTTTGTGCAGAGAGAACATAGGGACTGCCTGGGTTTCATAGTATTCTAAATATAGGAAAAAATAAATCAGCTGGCTTCTGAAATCTGTTGAACTTGTCGGTCGGGGGCACGGTGACAGTTGTGAAGTGAGTGTTGAAACAGGGCGTTAACCAGAAACGGTCACAGTGCGGAGGTGATGAGTATGATGACGTTACGGGAAAATGCAATGGCTATTTACGAACATCGGCAGCCGGATTTCTACGGGGATATCATGGAGGCAATCGAACTGGTTCCCGATCCACTTCTGATGGAGTGTCTGATTCCGCCGGACGGGCTGCCGCATAAAGATGCCTGGGGAGTCTCCTGGATCCTGAAGGAGGGGGCACCCGGACAGCACCCGCATATTACCGATGAAAACAAGGTGATCAAGGATATTGAAAAATGGGAGGAATATGTTAAGGTTCCCGGCTTTGATCATCTGGACTGGAGCCTTGCGGAACAGGTGACAGCCTCCGTAGACCGGAGGGAGAAGATGGTCGGCTTCATGTGTGCGGGCGGTTTGTTTGAACGTTCTCATTTTCTGATGGGTATCGAAGATGCACTTTGCGCCTATCTGGAAAATCCCGATGAGATGAAGGCACTGCTTCGTGTGATCGCAGATTACAAGATCACCTATATCCGGCTGGTGGCCGAAAAACTGCATCCGGACATCATTTTCTATCATGATGACTGGGGATCCAAGCAGAATGTGTTCCTTCCGCCCCGGGTATGGCGGGAGATCATCAAGCCGCTGCAGAAGGAAATCGCCGATACGATCCATGCATGCGGCATGCTCTACATGCATCATGCCGACTGCATCTGCCAGCCGATCGTAGAGGATATGGTAGAGATCGGAGTGGATATCTGGCAGGGCGTGATCGCGCAGAATGATATCGTGAAGATCCAGGAGGTCACAAAAGGAAAGCTGGCTATGGTAGGCGGAATCGATGGTCCGGCGATCGATATATCGAATATTACCGAGGAGGAGATAAGGCAGGAGGTTCGAAGAGCGGTGGATACCTATTGTCCGGCCGGAAGATTCTTCCCGGGAATTCCGAACGGAGAATGTTTCCTGAAATGGAACGACGGAATCTGGCGTGATGAACTGAAAAAATACGGACGACAGTACGCAATCGAGCATCCAATCAAAGAGAATAGTTAATTACTCGGAATATGTGCGGACTGCACAAAAACTAAAATGAATCTCGAGACTTGATTGTGCTTTGGGTACATATTTATATGGCGGTGCATTGATTACAATATCATTAGGAGATGTATGTCTGTGCGGCATCACATCAACAAGGATACTCTGTCAGAGGGGGATAGATAGAGGATAGTTTCCGATCTGACATGATATATGTGTGAAGGAGGAAAACATATGTTAAATGCAAGAGAAAATATGATTCAGGTTATCGAACACGGAACACCGGATCGTTTTGTAAACAACTATGAAGGCGTGAAACTGATGTTCCACCCGTTCCTGATGTTCAGCGGTCCGCTGGTACCGAAGGGAACACCGGTTGAGAAAGCAATCCCGAATGCATGGGGCATCTATAATGCATTTCCGGAGAATACACCGGGCGGCTTCCCGGTTCAGGATGATGCACATCTGCTTGTAAAGGATATCGAGCACTGGCAGGATTATGTAAAGGTTCCTTCTCTGAAATTCACAGATGAGCAGTGGGGCATCTGCAAGTCCATGTATGATTCTGTTGACGCCAATAAGATCATGCAGGCAACCTTCGTTGCACCGGGTCTGTTTGAGCAGACACACCATATGTGCAAGATCGAGGAAGCACTGATGGCTATGTATGAGTGTCCGGATGAGTATCATGATCTGATCAAGATGCTGACCGAGTTCGAGCTGGAGCTTGCAGAAGGCATTTGTACCCATCTGAAACCGGAAGCGATCTTCCATCATGACGACTGGGGCAGCCAGAAGAGTACCTTCATGAGTGCAGCAATGTTTGAGGAGTTCTTTGTAGAGCCGTACAAAGAGATCTACGGATATTATAAGGATCACGGAGTAAAATATGTTTTCCACCATTCCGACAGCTACGCAGCTACGCTGGTTCCGGCTATGATCGAGATGGGAATCGATGTATGGCAGGGAACCTTCTCTACCAATAACATTCCGGATCTGATCTCCAAATACGGCGACAAGATCACCTTCATGGGCGGTATCGAGAACCATCTGGTTGACTTCGACGGCTGGACCGAGGAGAACAATGAGGCTGTTGCACGTAAGATCATGGAAGAGTGCGGCAACAAGTCCTTCATTCCGTGTATCGCACAGGGCGGTCCGGGATCTGTATTCCCGGGTGTTTACAAGAGCCTTTGGGACAAGATCGATATGATCAACACCGAGAAGTTCGGCTGGACACAGGAGCAGCTGGATGATGCCAGACTTCCGATCGATATCATGTTCTAATAAACGTGTATCGAAATACGGCAGAGCTGCAGGGTGACTGCCGTGTGACGAATGTTTAGTGATCAATATGTATACCGTGTATATTCATACCGCTTCGTGCTTGCACGAGGCGGTATGTTTTTGTATCATGAGGGATAGTAGTCTGCAGGAAAAATACAGGTATCCAGGTTGTCTTCCGATGATGGTTTCCGTATCGGACGCAGCTGCATGGAAAGCAGTGAGGATATGGATCAGCTGCAGATAATAAAAAGCGAAGAGGTATGAAAGACAATGACATATTCCGAGGCAATGGCCTTTATTGAAAGTATTCCGAAGTTTTCTCCTGCTGCGATCGTCGAAGGGGATGAGCCGATGTTCGGACTGGACAGCATTCGCTATCTGCTGCATCTTCTGGGGGATCCGCAGAAAAAGCTCCATTACGTGCACGTGGGCGGAACGAACGGAAAGGGATCAACGGTAGCCTTTATGGCATCGATCCTGAAGACGGCCGGATACAAGACCGGTATCTATACGTCTCCGGCATTGGAGCGTTTTACCGAGAGAATCCGTGTCAACGGGGAGGATATTCCGGAGGATGACCTGGGACGTCTGACCGGAGTGGTTTATCAGGCATATCGGCAGATGCTGGAAGAGGGAAAGACGGCGCCGACGGAATTTGAGATCGTCTGTTCCGTGGCATTTCTGTATTTTCTGGAACAGGGCTGCGACATCGTGCTGCTGGAAGTCGGTCTCGGCGGCCGTCTGGATGCCACCAATATCATCGATCATCCGGAAATCGCTATGATCACCACGATCAGCAGGGATCATACGGAACTGCTGGGAGATACCCTGGAGCTGATCGCCGGGGAAAAGGCGGGCATTATCAAAGCGGGCTGTGATGTGGTTCTCTATCCGCAGCCGGAAAGTGTTCGTGCGGTTTTTGCCGAAGTCTGTGCAGAAAAACATGCGGTTCTGCATGATGCGGTCATTCCGGCAGGTACAAAGCAATTCAGTCTGGAAGGACAGGTGTTTGATCTGACGATCGGAGATGCAGCATTCACCGATCTGCATATCGGCCTTCTGGGAAATTACCAGATCAATAACGCAGCGATGGCAGTAAACGGCGCCATCTGCATGCGGAGAAGAGGCTGGGAGATCAGTGATGAAGAGATTCGGGAAGGACTGGCGCAGGCATCCTGGCCGGGACGTTTTGAACTGATGAAGAAAGAGCCCGCGATTATCGTTGACGGCGGGCATAATGAAGAAGGAGCCCGTGCACTTCGGGAGAGCCTGCTGCGGTATTTCCCGGAGGGCGGAATCTGTTTTGTGACAGGAGTTCTGGCGGATAAAGCCTACGACCGGATGATGGGACAGACCATGGATCTGGCAGCCCGCTATTTTACCGTGACACCGCCCAATCCCCGTGCACTTCCGGCAGAGGATCTGGCAGAGTGGTTCCGTGAGAGAGGGGCAGAAGCAGAGGCGTGCTGCAGTATTGAAGAGGCACTGGATCAGGCTGTCGCTGCAGCAGGACCGGAAGGCGTGGTCTGCGTATTTGGATCCCTGTATTATCTGGGAGCAGTCAGAAAGCATCTGGCTTAGTTTTTGGAAAGGAAGCATTTCTGTAATTCAGAGATAACGTCAATTGAAAAGGAAGAAATTCTGTAAGAAGAATTTCTCTGAATATGCGGCAGAAACACTTTCGTGCAAAAGAGGCGATGAAAAATGGAAACATTTTTCATCGCCTCTTTTCTAATGCGCGCTTTTCTTAGAAAGCTTCGTACGAATAGACAAAACTTTGTGCGCCTGTTTTTATGCGGTCTCTGCGATCTTACGGTTCAGTTCTTTCATTTCCTTGGCAAGCAGGAAAATGCAGAGTGCAACCGAGAAGATATCCGATACCGGGAAGGACCACATAACACCCAGTACGTTGAAGAAAATCGGAAGGATCAGCAGACAGGGGATCATGAAGAGCAGCTGTCTGGAAAGGGAAATAACAAGCGCTTTTCCCGGCTTTCCGATAGACTGGAAGTATACGTTTGCCGTCATCTGAATACCCAGAATGAAGATCAGGAAGGTCATGTTGCGAAGCGCCATAACCGCGAACTCATTGTACAGGGAATCTTCCGATCCGAAGATGGAGATGATCTGCTGCGGGAAGGACTGCAGAATAATACATCCGACAACTCCGACAGCAGTTCCTACGATAATGGAAGAACGGCAGAGCTGTTTTACTCGGGAATACTTCTGTGCTCCATAGTTGAAGCTGTATACCGGCTGTGTACCGACGGTCATACCCATGATAATGGAGATCATGATGGCATTGACTTTGTTTACGATACCGAATACGGTCAGCGGGATCTCTGCACCAAAGCGGGACATCGCACCATATTTGACGGTCTGCTGGTTCATTACGATCTGCATAACCAGCATGGCAAGCTGTGTTGCGCAGGAGGAAAGACCAAGAGTCAGAATGGATTTTACGGTGCGGCTGTCGAGACGCATGTTTTTGACTTCAAACTGCATGGTCTTCAGACGACGGAAGTATACCAGGTTCAGTACCATGGTAAGGAACTGACCGAGAATGGTTGCCCAGGCGGCACCGGACACACCCATATTCATCGGGAAGATGAATATATAGTCGAATACAACGTTGAAGATCGCACCGGCCAGCATGGTGATCATGGAAAATCTCGGATTACCGTCGGCACGGATCTCATCACTGGTCATGATACTGAGAGTTACAAACGGAAGGCCTGCCACATAGATACGTGCATAAGCAAGCGCATATGGAAGAACCAGATCGGTTGCTCCGAACAGGCGGAGCAGCGGTGTCATGAAAAGCTCACCGAAGAACAGAACAAGCAGTCCGGCCAGAAGAGCCAGGCAGAAGCCGTTGCCCAGTGTAAGGTTTACCCGTTTATAGTCTTTTTTACCAAGGTTCAGACCGACATTGGCAGCGGTACCGACGGAGATCATCAGGGCAAGTGCCATACCGATGGTAACGAACGGGAAGGTTACGTTGGTGGCAGCATTGCCAAGATAGCCGACACGCTGACCGATGAAGATCTGGTCAACAATGTTATAGATGGAGTTTACAAGCATCGAGATAACCGACGGTATGCCGAACTGAAGCATCAGCTTCGGGATGGGGGCAGTACCAAGCGGATTCTCTGCAGGATTCATTTTTGCAGTGTTTTCCATGGCATTAAATTCCTTTCTACTATTTATATATGATAAATTACAGATCACGGCTGGATCTGTACGGGTGCTGCATATCTATATCGGTCAGGAGATAACTCCCGCTCCTCAGGCGCGGGTCTCCCGGAGCTTGACTTGCAGGCTGCGGAAGAATGCCTATGAAATCCTCGGGAACAAAGGAAAAAACAACCTTTTGAAGATTTACATTTATATAGAAGAAACAGGCACTATTGGCTATTATAATAAATTGATTTTTTTATTTCAAGTAAAAAATAAAAAGAAAACAACAGTTAAAAAACTAACGAAAAAACGCAAAATATACAGGGGAATCCGGAAAAAGAGAGAAAAACAGACTGTCAGAAAAGCGGAATTCTGTTATACTGAATCTTACCGAACAAAGGAGGATAATTATGAATACATTACAGGCTATTTATACAAGACATACCACACACAAATACAACGGAAAAGCTCCGTCCGAGGAGCAGCTGCAGACCTTACTGAAGGCAGCACGTGCTTCTGCCATTGGCGGCGGAAAATTCGATACCATGCATATCACTGTTATCCGCAATGCAGAGTTTCTGCAGGCATGGGAGGAGAGTGCAGCCGCACAGATCGGCCGTCCGGGCATTCATCCGCTGTACGGAGCTCCGGTTCTGATCCTGATTTCCGGTATCCTCTCCGGAACACCGGCAGATAACCCGGTCTATTCCAACGGAGCCTGCATGGTAGAGAACATGACACTGGCATCTACCGAGCTGGGTCTGGGTGCCACACATATCTGGGGTATTGTCAATGCTCTGAATGCAGATCCGGAGCTGAAAGCAAAACTCGCTATTCCGGAAGGCTTCACACCGATCTGCGGTATGGCCAGCGGCTATACCGATGAGGTATTTGAGGAAAGAGAGATTCCGGAAGACAAGATCACGACGGTGTTCTTTGACTGATCCTGAGTAAACAGACAGCAGGGCTGACGCAGAAGGCGGCAGCCCTTTTTGTCAGGCATGCAAAGAGAATGTCCGGCGTGACGTTCTTTTGCTTATCGCAGCCGGGGCTCCGACTGCGATGAAATACAGGTGGAAAAATGGAAAACTTTACAGAATTATATTATCAAAGACCGTATATACAGACCTTTGAGGCAGAAGTTATTGCCTGTGAAAAAGATGAGAAAGGCTGGCAGATCGAATTGAGTCAGACCGCCTTCTATCCGGAAGGCGGCGGACAGCCGGCGGACATCGGCAGCCTGCTGACTGTCGCTTCGGAGGAGGATCCTTTGAAAACGGAGATACGGGACGAAGCGGAGAAAGCAGTCGTACATGCCGACAGCACAGATCGTGTCCGCATCACAGACGTACAGAAAAAGCAGGACCGGATCCTGCATCGGGCGGATCGTCCGCTGGAGACTGGCACGAAGGTTCGCGGTGTCATTGACTGGGAACGCCGTATGGATCACACCCAGGGACACACCGGGGAGCATATCCTGTCCGGTATTATTCACAGAAGGTTCGGTTATGAAAATGTCGGCTTTCATATGAACGAGAATCTGATCACCATCGACATCTCCGGACCGTTAACATGGGAAGAATTGATGATCTGCGAAAGAGAAGCCAATCAGGTAGTACAGAGCAACCTGCCTGTTCGGGAACTTTTTCCTCAGGGGAAGGAACTGGAAGAGCTGGACTATCGAAGCAAGAAGGAACTGGAAGGAATCGTCCGCATTATTGATATTCCGGGAGCAGATACCTGTGCCTGCTGCGGAACCCATCTGATGTACACCGGTGAAGTCGGCATGATTAAGGCACTGAGCCTGATGAATTACAAAAAAGGCGTGCGGATCGAGATGGTCTGCGGCCGGCTGGCTCTGCAGGATTATGAACGAAAGGTGGAACAGAATACCGAGATCTCCCGTCTGCTTTCCGCAAAACCGATGGAAACAGCGGCAGCCGTTGCAAGGCTGAAAGAGGAGCAGAGTGCACTGAATTATCGAATCACAGAAATGGCGGATAAGTATCTGGCACTTCGTCTGGAAATGATCCGCCGTGAGCTGACTTCCGGTTCCGGTGATGCAGACAACTCTTCACAGATCTGCATGGTATTCGAGTCCGGCATCGATAACAACAGCGCCAGACGCTTCTGCAATGAAGTGCTGAAGGAAAAACTGGCACCGACAGCAGCGGTTCTGATCAAAAAAGATAACGGAAATGAACCCGAATACAGCTATATTATCGGAACGACCGAAGGAAATCTGCGGGAGAAAGCAAAAAGTCTGAATTCCGCATTGAACGGAAGAGGCGGCGGAAGTCCGGAGATGATCCAGGGAAGTTTCAAATCCTCCGAAGAGAAGATTAGAGAAGTATTGCTGCATTCTTTCTGAGAAAAGACATAAAAGACAGGCACTGCACTGATTTTTCATCCCATAATAGCAAAAAAAGACATCCGATTCTATTCTGATCATATAGATGAATAGATTCGGATGTCTTTTTTAGGTATCTGCTTTTGTATCACAAGATATCCAGGATGCGGTTCAATCGATAAAATGTACTTTACCTTCGTCATAGCGATCTTTTTGCGGATCAACCTTAACAGGGTATCCGACAGGAAGAATGGTAAATGCATGCTGATGCTCTGATAAACCGAGCAGTTTACCGACGGTATCCATTCGTTCCTGCAGAGGGGCAATCCCCAGCATGACAGATCCAAGGCCAAGTAGATCGGCTTCCAGCATAATACTTTCTGTGGCAATTGCACAGTCAATATCCTGGTAGTCCGGCAGAATACAATCATCGCGGGATACAATTACAATAGCCAGAGGGGCATTTTTGGCACAGCCTGCATAGGGACTGGTCTGTGAGAGTTTTTTTAGCATTTCTTTGTTTTGTACCACATAGAATTCCCAGGGCTGCTGATTGACGGCAGAAGGTGCCTGCATGCCGGCACGCAGCAGTTTTTGGATTTTTTCTGGTTCAACTTCTTTGTTCTGAAACTGACGGATGCTGGTTCTGTGAAAAATAGGATCCATATATAATTCCTCCTGTTTTATTCAGTGACTATATTATAAGTTGTATCAAAAGTGATGGTATTGTCAAGCCTGTACTTCAAGAGTTGATTTCGGCTGCATATTAGGATTCGGCTCCGGTTGCATTTTGAGATTCAGCTCCCGATAAGTACGGAAAATAACGGCCAAAGTAACAATACAGGTAAGAATATCCGCTGCAGGGAAGGAATACAGAATTCCGTCCAGCCCCCAAATAACCGGAAGCAGAATGGGAAGCGCAACACCCAGAATGATTTCACGGGTGAGAGTAATAATTGTGGAAGCCAGAGCTTTTCCCATTCCCTGCAGATAGATGAAGGTTCCCTTGTTTAGTGTTGCCAGAGGAAGCATACACAGGTAGATACGGAAACTGCGGATCGCAAAGTTCGTGTAATAGGCGCTTTCATTAGCTGCACCGAAGATGTTGATCAGCTGCTGCGGCAGCAGTTCTACGATCAGCAGAGCTGCAAAGCCTACGATCAGTTCTCCGCAGATCAGGTATGAGAAAAGCTGTTTTGCACGGTCAAAACGATTGGCTCCCATGTTATAGCCAACGATCGGGATACAGCCGGCAGCCATACCGATCGCTACAGAGATGGCAATCTGGAAAAATTTCATTACAATGCCCAGTACAGCTAACGGAATCTGAGCATATTCCGGTTGTCCGAAAACGGCATCCATGGCACCGTATCTGGTACACATATTCTGAACAGCTGCCATGGAAATGACCAGAGAAACCTGTGCAAGAAAACTGGTCATACCTAAAGGAAGAAAATTCTTCATCAGACTGCCCCAGATTCCAAAGCTGCTCCTATTCAGTTTTAACGCTTTCATATGGAAAAGGTACCAAATAGAGAGAGCAGCTGTCAGACATTGTCCGAGTACAGTAGCCAGAGCTGCTCCGGTCATACCGAGTTTCGGACAGCCGAGCAGACCGTAGATCATGACAGGGTCAAGAATGATATTGACGACAGCACCGGATACCGTTGCGAACATGGCAAAGCGCGGACTGCCGTCTGAGCGGATGACGGGATTCATTGCCTGCCCGAACATATAGAACGGCATACCAAGGGCAATGACAAAGAAATATTCTTTTGCCAGTGCATAGGTCTCCGGATTGACCCGGCCGCCGAATATCGTCAGGATCTGTTCAGAGAAGAGCAGATATACGGCAGTCAGCAGAATACTGCTGATCACGCAGAGAAGAATGGAATTGCCGATGCTTCTGTGTGCTCTTTCCGAATCTTTCATTCCCAGGCTGATGCTGACAAAGGTGCAGCAGCCGTCACCGATCATGACAGCGATGCCCAGTGCCAGAACGGTCATAGGAAATACCACGGTATTTGCGGCATTGCCAAAGGAGCCCAGATAATCCGCATTGGCGATGAAGATCTGGTCAACGATATTGTAGAGTGCACCGACGAGCAGGGAAATGATGCAGGGAATCGAGTATTTCTTCATGAGTTTCCCAATTTTTTCTGTCTCCAGAAAGGCGTTTGCATGTGACGGGTTCATATTGGTTTTCCTCCTAAAATAGTTAAATAGCGGATCACGAAGAGGGTTCGTGCAAGTCTGGCAGCCGCAATGCGGCTTTCTGCTGCAGAAATCTGTGATCCGAAATAAAAAAACGTGTTGTCCCTTTGCTGGATTTACGCCAAGGGCAACACGCTTTTCGTTAACATTATGGATCTGCTTCTGAGGGAATCCCCAAACATACAAAAAGAGCAGCTGAAACAATCGGTTTTACGCCGTTTCAGCTACTCATTGCAGAAATATTATAGCTCAGTCACTGCTTTATTTGCAAACATTATTTTTCGCTTATACGAATCTTAAATTTTCACTTATACGAATTTTCTTGCATGAATTCTCCTGCGAGATTCGTATAAGAGAATGGCAGCCGATCCCGGATCGGAAGTCAAAATATTCGCCGGTGAGCTTGTGAGATTCGTATAGGAGGATGTGAGCTTAAGCTCCCCCGGATCTGCATATAGTTTCGCTGCGCACAGGCTGGAAAAAATCAAGGATGGGAATGACAACGGCAAATGATTCCTGTGGGAACCATGTTTTATCGCTGTGTCAGATCGGTATAGCAGTCCGGGCGGCGGTCTCGGAACAGTCCCCAGCTGAGACGTTCTTCTTCCAGCTCATCAAGATCGAAGGTATGAAGCAGAACACATTCTTCTTCTCTTCCTGCGCTTTCCACCAATTCACCGGTGCCGTCGGCAATGAATGAGGATCCGTAGAAATTAAGCACCGAGGTCTGGCCGCCGTTTTCCTCACAGGGAGAAACCGTTTCCAGACCGATGCGGTTGGCCGCGATGACCGGCATAACATTGGCTGCGGCATGGCCCTGCATGGTCCGGCGCCAGTGCGGCATACTGTCACAGTTCAGGATCGGTTCACTTCCGATGGCGGTGGGATAGAACAGCAGCTCTGCGCCGTTTATGGCAAGGCATCTTGCAGTCTCCGGGAACCATTGATCCCAACAGATGCCGACACCGATGGTGCCGTAACGGGTCTTCCAGGTACGGAAGCCGGTGTCCCCCGGAGTAAAATAGAATTTTTCCTGATAATAATGATCATCCGGAATGTGTGTCTTGCGATAGATACCTAACAAAGTACCATCGGCATCAATGACGGCTGTCGTGTTGAAGAGCCGCTTTCCGTCCTTTTCATAAAAGCTGATCGGAAGAACGACCGACAGCTCCTTTGCAATCTGCATAAAGTGACAAACCGCCGGATTCTTTTCGGTCGGTGCCGCAAAACGATAATATTCATAACGGCGCTCCTGACAGAAATACGGACGTTCAAAAAGCTCTGGAAGCAGAATGATCTGCGCGCCTTTGGCTGCGGCTTCCCGAACCAGAGCATCTGCCCGTGCGATATTGTCGGATACTTCATTGGTGCAGCGCATCTGAACTGCTGCAACGGTTACATTTCTCATTAAAGTATATTCTCCATATATAATGTGTCACTGTGGAATCTGCTGCGTGATGCAGTGGATGTTGCCGCCGCCCAGTAGAATGTCCCGGGCGGGAATCGGGTAGATGGTACGCTCCGGGAAAAGCTCGGTCAGCAGCTGAACGGCCTTTGCATCGTTGGAATCTCCGAACTGAGGAAGCAGGATGCCTCCGTTGGAGATATAGAAGTTCACATAGCTGGCAGCCAGGCGTTCGCCGGCCTCCCGCACATCTTCTCCTTCTTCAAAAACATAGCCTTCCAGGTCTTCCTCCTGTACCGTGACAGGTACGGAGGGAATATACAGCTTATGCACCGTGAGCTTTCTTCCTCGTGCATCGGTTTCCTTTTCCAGATAATCCAGATCTGCCTTGGAAAATGCATACTGCGGATCCGATTCGTTATCGGTCCAGGCAAGTACGATCTCTCCGGGACGGACGAAGGCAGCTGCATTGTCCACATGTTCGTTGGTTTCGTCGTTTACGATTCCATGAGGAAGCCAGAGGACTTTTTCGGTACCGAGGGCGGCACATAGCTGCTGCTCGATCTCTTCTTTGCTCATATCCGGATTGCGTCCGGCAGAAAGCAGGCAGGCCTCTGTAACCAGAAGGGTACCTTCACCGTCGCTGTGAATGGAACCACCCTCCAGTACAAAGGGATGCGCATCCTGAACAGAAAGTCCGATTGCTTTTGAAAAGGCTGCAGCTGCCGCATCATCCTTTTCCCAGTGCGGATAGAGCCCGTCAACATCGCCTCCCCATGCATTGAAGCACCAGTCGATTCCCAGACGTTCCCCCTGTGCATTCATGACAACTGTAGGACCAACATCACGGGCCCATGCATCATCCGTCTCGAGCGGCAGGAGCGTAACCGATCCCGGTCCGCGGAAGGCCGGATCCATCGGATCCGCATCCGCAGGAACAACGGTCACCGACTCAGAGAGCATCTGCCTCGCATTGTCGATGCAGTCGGCACCGGCAAGAACCCAGACATGCTCACTGTCGGCAATCGCAGTGATCACCCTGCAGAAAGCTTCCCTTGCTGCCTTAGCCCCAAACGGCCAGGACCCCGGCCTGCTCGGCCAGATCAGAAGGCAGCCCTCATGTTTCTCAAATTCACCGGGCATACGAAAACCCGGAAGTGTAAAGTTGTTCATAATATGTATCGTTCTTTGTAAAAAAATAAAGTTACCTGTGTAATGAATTGCACTTCTCAATAACGCAGTCAACCAGTGACGGTAAAAGCGTAATAGTTACGCACTGTGCGCGAAAGCGCTGCTCCTTCCCAAAAGTTGTCAAGGCGCGGAGGGGACAGTGTCCGGCGCAGGAGCCTGCCGAGGCTTGCTCCGAGTACGGATGCTGTCCCCTCCACGCCGGTCAACTCAATCTTTCCTTAAAATCGTCATACCCAAACCTCTTCACGACCCTGCATTCCCCATTCCCATCCATCACATCGATATCCGGCAGCGGTATTCCGTTGAAGGTATTGTTTTTTACCATGGAATAGATAGCCATATCTTCGAAATACAGCTTATCCCCGATTCGGATCTCGTGATCGAAGGAGTAGTCGCCGATGATATCACCGGCCAGGCAGGTGTTGGAGGAAAGTCGGTAAGTATAAGCTTTTTCTCCAGGCTCGCCGGCATCCTTCAGCGGCGGGCGATAGGGCATTTCCAGCACATCCGGCATGTGGCAGGAGGCGGATGCATCCAGGATCAGCGTGCGAATGCCGGCGTTTTCGGTTATATCCAGAACTTCGGTGATCAGATATCCCGCGTTCAGGGCAACCGCTTCCCCCGGTTCCAGATAGACGGTCACATGGTAGGTATCCTGC
Source organism: Eubacteriales bacterium (assembly GCA_030527665.1). Classification (GTDB taxonomy): domain Bacteria; phylum Bacillota; class Clostridia; order Lachnospirales; family Lachnospiraceae; genus Bilifractor. Next base: position 18,918 of record JAUNAK010000026.1, on the reverse strand, counting down.
ATGTGGCGGATACAGCGCTCCAGCCGTGCGATATCATAATCGGCACGGGTGATGTGGTGGCCGCCGCCCATATTGACCCATTTGATCTGCGGCAGGCGCAGGAATTCTCCAAACTGTTCCTCGACTGCCTGCATCGTTGTTTCCAGATCATCGGAATTCTGTTCGCAAAGCGTATGAAAATGAAGACCTTCCACACCTTCCAGATGATCCGGACGGAACTGCTCCCTTGTGACACCCAGGCGGCTGCCCGGCGCACAGGGATCGTAGATGGCATGCTCCCCCTGTGTGGAGCACATGGGATTCAGACGAATGCCGATGCTGGCCTTCGGACAGCGGGAACGGAATTTTTCCAGCTGGGAAAAAGAATTAAAGATGATGTGGCCGCAGATCTCCGCAATTTCATCAAAATCCCTGTCCCGATAAGCCGGGGAGAAGATATGAACTTCTCCGCCCATTTCCTCATAGCCGAGTCTGGCCTCATACAGACCGCTGGAGGTGGTTCCGGCCAGATATTTCCGAATCAGCGGATATACAGCGAAGGCGGAAAAGGCTTTCTGTGCCAGGAGGATCCGGCAGCCGGTATCCTCCTGCACCTGTTTCAGTATTTTCAGATTTTCTTCCAGTTTGCCCTCATCAATGACATAGCAGGGTGTGGGCAGATCTGTGAGCCGCATCAGTCAACGAGGGTCGGATCCTCGTCAACGACCCAGGGAAGTCCCCATTTGTTCAGTGCTTCCATGTACGGATCCGGATCAAACTCTTCGACATTCCATACACCCGGTTTCTGCCACTGGCCGGTAACGACCATCATGGAACCGATCATTGCCGGTACACCGGTGGTGTAGGAAATCGCCTGGGAGCCGACTTCTTTGTAGCATTCCTGGTGATCGCATACATTGTAGATATAGATCTTTTTCTCTTTTCCGTCCTTGATACCGGTGAAGATACAGCCGATGTTGGTTTTTCCTACCGTTCTCGGTCCCAGTGTGGACGGATCCGGCAGGAGGGCTTTCAGGAACTGGATCGGAACGATGGACTGTCCTTCGAATTCGATCGGTGTGGTGGACAGCATGCCTACGTTCTCCAGGCAGTTCATATGGGTCAGATAGCTCTGGCCGAAGGTCATGAAGAAACGGATGCGTTTGATACCCGGAATATTTTTTGCAAGGGACTCGATCTCCTCATGGTGCAGCAGGTACATATCTTTCATGCCGACCTGATCGAAATCGTACTCCCGCTTGATGGACATGGCCGGTATCTCGATCCAGTGACCGTCCTCCCAGTAGGAGCCCGGTGCGGAAACCTCACGAAGGTTGATCTCCGGATTGAAGTTGGTGGCAAAGGGATAGCCGTGATCGCCGCCGTTGCAGTCCAGAATATCGATGGTATGGATCTCATCAAAATAGTGCTTCAGCGCATATGCGGAGAATACACTGGTAACGCCAGGGTCAAAACCGGTGCCGAGCAGAGCGGTGATGCCTGCTTCCTTGAAACGCTCCTGGTAGTTCCACTGCCAGGAATAATCGAAATAAGCGGTGAAGCCAAGATCCTTGCAGCGTTTTTCATAGATCGCTCTCCATTCCGGATCGTTGGTATCCTCGCACTCGTAGTTTGCGGTATCAATGTAATGTACGCCGGCAGCCAGACAGGCATCCATAATTGCCAGATCCTGATACGGCAGAGCCACATTCAGGACAGCATCCGGCTTGTATTCGTTGATCAGGGCGGTAAGTGCCGGAACATCCATGGCGTCAATGGCTGCCGTGGTGATATTGGTCTTTGTTTTTCCTTCCAGCTCCGCTTTCAGAGCGTCGCATTTGGAAACGGTACGGCTGGCAATACAGATATCGGTGAAAACCTCACTGTTCTGACAGCATTTGTGAATTGCTACGGAGGCTACGCCGCCGCAGCCGATGATAAGAAGTCTTGCCATAATATATAATCCTTTCTGGTTCAATCATGTTTGAATTGCGAATCCTGAAGCGGATGTGCACGGATTCCGTTTGAAAAACAGCTGCTAAAGAGGATCCGGATCCGGTGACAGGATGCAGGAAACTCTATTTGAAAAAAATAATCAGAAACTTACTTTCGTATTCCGGATTCGGCTGCGATCAACAGCTGCTCCACATAGCGCGGCAGCATGAAGGCACCCAGATGCAGGTTCGTTGTGTAATACCAGGTCTTGAGGTTTCGGCGGTTCCATGCCTCCGGATGAAAATCATTGATCGGATGGTATTTTTTGGAAGCAAAACCGAAGGTCCAGTAGCCGGCCGGGCAGGTCGGAATGTGTGCCTGGAATACACGGCAGATGGGGAAGCACTGGAATACCTTCCGGTGCATGGACTTAAATGCGGTCTCGTCCTCATCAAAATAGGGGCTGCCGTGCTGGTAGACAACAATGCCGTCTTCTTTTAACGCATGGTAGCAGCTGCCGTAAAACTCCTTGGTGAACAGACCTTCCGTGTAGCCGAAGGGATCGGTGGAGTCATTGATGATCAGGTCGTATTCCTCTTTTTTTCGGCGCAGGAAACGCAGACCGTCCTGATGGAAGACCTTTACGCGGCTGTCCAGAAAGGCATCTACGGCTTCCGGAAAAAACTGCCGGCAGACATCCATGAAGACCTCATCCGGTTCCACCACATCGATTTCTTTGACCTCCGGGTATTTGATCAGCTCGCGGGCAACACCGCCGTCGCCTCCGCCGATGATCAGTACCTTTTCCACCCGGGGATGCACTGACATGGGAACGTGAACGGCCATTTCGTTGTATACGAATTCGTCCTGGTCGGAGAAGAGTACGTCTCCGTCCAGTGTCAGGATCTTGCCGTAATCCTTGGATTCAAAAACATCTATACGCTGGTAATCACTTTCTACGGAATACAGCTGTCGGTTGATGCAGAAGCTGCTTTTTCCGTTGTCCGTGTGGATCCAGATATCCATATCCATGGGTCATTCCTCCTTTATTTTACGACACGGATGAATTCCGTATCGGGATCAGCCGTACCCTGGAGAGAACAGCCTTTTTCCTTTGCAAACAGAATGTGCTCCACCACATCGGCGGTAATACGTTCGCCGGGAGCCAGCATCGGGATGCCCGGCGGGTAGCACATGACGGATTCACCGCTGATATAGCCGACAGCTTCCTTCAGAGGAAGAGAGATCTGTTCGGCATAGAAGGGCATCTGCGGGGAGCAGACAACCTCCGGCGGAACGAAATCGCTGAGGATCAGATCGGAAGGAGCCTTCTGGTAATGGCGGGTGATATCCTCCAGTGCACCGACCAGCCGTTCCAGATCCTGCATGCGGTCACCGATGGAAACATAGGCGAGAATGTTGCTCATATCGCCGAATTCGATCTGAATATCGTATTCGTCGCGAAGCAGATCGTAGACTTCGATTCCCGTCAGTCCGATGCCCTGGGTAAAGGTCAGCAGCTTCGTCGTATCAAAATCAAAAATGTCTCTGCCGTCGATCAGTTCTTTGCCGTAGGCATACAGTCCGCCGATGCTGTTGATCTCATCGCGGGCATATTCGGTCATGCGGACGACCTTGGCAAAGGCTTCTTTTCCGTGCAGAGCCAGGTTGCGGCGGGACAGATCCAGACTGGACAGCAGCAGGTAGGAAGCACTGGTGGTCTGGGTCAGGTTGATGACCTGCTGTACTTTGCCGGCATCCATGGAAGGACCGAGAAGCAGGATAGAGCTCTGGGTCAGACTTCCGCCGGATTTGTGCATGGAGACGGCAGCCATATCCGCGCCGGCAGCCATGCCGGAAAGCGGCAGATTTTCACCGAAATAGAGGTGTGTGCCGTGGGCTTCATCCACCAGAACCTTCATTCCCTTTGCATGGGCAAAGTCGGTGATGCGTTTCAGATCCGAACAGATACCGTAGTAGGTCGGGTTGTTGATCAGCACGGCCTTGGCATCCGGATTGGCAAGGATGGCCTGTTCAACCGCGGAGTATTCCATGCCGAGGGCAACACCGATCCGCTGGTGGATCGCCGGCTGTACATAGACCGGGATGGCACCGCAGAGAATCATGGCGTTGATGACGCTCTTGTGTACGTTTCGGGGAAGGATGATCTTGTCGCCGGCTGCACAGGTGGCCAGTACCATGGTCTGTACCGAACTGGTGGTACCGCCTACCATGAAAAAAGCATGGGCGGCGCCGAAGGCATCAGCGGTCAGTTCCTCTGCTTCACGGATCACCGAAACCGGACTGCAGAGGTTATCCAGCGGTTTCATGGAATTGACATCCAGAGAAACGCAGGTCTGTCCCAGCAGCTTTACCAGTTCCGGGTTTCCGCGGCCGCGTTTATGGCCGGGAACATCAAAGGGAACAACGCGCTTGCGCCGGAATTCTTCCAGTGCTTCACAGATGGGAGCACGGTATTGGCTTTCAAGATTCATAGGATCCTCCTTTTCGGATAAGAGTTTGTTTAAACCGGGCAATAGATGCGGCATATGCAGACATTCACATTTATGAAAACAAAAAACGGAACATAGATGCGAATACATCTATGTTCCGTGGTCATTCGTATTTATCCTTTTTTCTGCCCAATACGCACACAGATTCCATGTGCCGTGACGCAGGATCGGATTCAGAGGCTGAGCAGCTAAACTGTGCTCTATTGACCGTTTCACAAGATGATTCGTCTTCAGGAAGACAAGATTACGAAGTAATCAACTTATAAAATTTGAGCTTTTAACTCAATCAATATATGCGGATTCTACCGCACGGCATCCGACCCGCCTGTCCGTATGGGCTTACTCTCTGTAACAGTATAGCAGAGAGCCGGTCTCTGCCTGAATAGATCAGGCACTTAGAACATCCTAGCATACCGGTGGGGAATGCGTCAAGAAGCGGATGCTTGTAAAGGGAAAAGATTTTTTACGATATATTTTTGGAGGATCGGTATCTTTACTTGCCTTCCTTACGTACATCGGGTACACTTAAAAAATATACATAAAATAGGATATCGGAAACTTTATGACAACTTACTATATATATCTGTTCAATATTTTTTCCGGACTTGCGAGCATTACCTTTTGCATGTATGCCGTTACTCTCGCCCGAAATTATTCTAAAAACGGAAGGGTATACCGGCAGCAGATCCGGGAATGGATCCCGATCTTTACCTGTTGTATGGCAGCGGTTGCGGTGGACCTGCTCTCTATTCTATGCAGCGGCAATACGGAGCCGGGGGCGTTTATTGTCAAGGAGCTTTGTGACTATGCGATCTTCCCTCTGGACTTCGGTCTGCTGGTGTTGTTTACCAGGCACTTTGTGTTTCGAGTGGTGGGAGACCGGGCGGCAAGGATCTGGTTTCGCTTCTGTCAGTTTTTGTTTTTTGTATTTATGATACCGGTCCTGCTGACACCCTTCACCGGCTGGGTATTTTATATTGACAGCAATAATCTGTATCACCGCGGACCTGCACATACTTTCACGCAGATCCTGGGACTGCTGATCCAGATCGGCGATTTTATGCTGATCCTGCGGGTACGGAAAAAATTAAAACGCAAGGTTTTTGTGGTATATCTGCTGTTCATCGTAATTCCTCTGATCGCACTGGTTCTGCAGACTCTGATCTATGGAATTTCGATCGTACATTTATCAACGACGATCGTACTGATCATGATCTATCTGCTGGTGCTGGATAACTATACCAGGATCATCATTGAACAGGAGAAGGCGCTGGAAGAGGCCAGAATCAACAGTATGCTGTCGCAGCTGAAGCCGCATTTCCTGTACAATTCCTTGACGGCGATCATGGCGGTGGAGAAAAATCCGCCGGCGACCCGAAAAGCCATCGCAGACTTTGCCAAATATCTGCGGGGAAATCTGGATTCCATAAAAGATCAGAATGTGATTCCTTTTGAAAAGGAACTGAATCATATACAGACCTTTCTGCGTCTGGAAAAACTGACATATGGAGATCTGCTGGAGGTCGTGTACGATATCGAGACTACCGGATTCCCGGTACCGCCCCGAAGCATACAGCTGCTGGTGGAATTTGCGGTCCATCAGGGAGTCGCTTCCAGAGGCGAAGGCCGGGTCGTACTGAAGGTACGGGAAGGAATCGGAGAATACCGGATCATAATCGAGGATAACGGCAGGGGAATCCCGGAGGTTCCGGACAATGCTCCGATCAACCTTTCCTTCCAAAGAATACGGGAACAGCTGCACAGGCAGGTAAACGGGAAAATGGATATCAAATCGGATGGCAGCGGAACAAAAGTAACGGTGATCATACCGATGAAGGACAGTGATGCCGATGACTGATTACTATTTAAATGCATTGAATGTCGGATGTGCGGTATTTGGCATACTGCTCAGTCTGCTGGTAATGGCAACGACTTATTCATACAAAAACAGAGAGGAACATTGGGCGGAACTGGATGAGTGGCAGACACTGATCATGCTGCATACAGCGGCCCTGCTGTGCGATGCCTGTTTCTATGGATTTAACGGGAGAGCCGGGACGGCGGCACGGATTCTGAATCCGATGAGCGTCTGGGGCGAATGTCTGCTGAACGGCCTATGGCTTCTGACATATACAAAAGCACTTCGGAAGAATATCGGACAGATGCGGCTCACCCGTGTGTGGAAGTATATCACGCATGGGACGGCGGTTTTGTACGGGCTTATGCTGCTGATCAACTGTTTTAACGGGATTCTATTCTATTTTGATGGGCAGAATCTTTACCATAGAGGCGTGTATTACTGGCAGGCGCAGGGACTTGTTTTTCTCGTTGAGATCGGTAATCTGCTTGTGCTGTTTATCTGTGAAAAACATATGGCATGGAATCACTGGGTCGCTTACCTGATGTTTGCGATGGCACCGGGGATCGGAGCCATGCTCCAGCTTCTGAACTACGGCGTGTCCTATACCTATCTGGCTACGACTATTGCCATGGTCGCATTGTGGAGCATGATCCAGAATGATTCGCTGAATCTGCTGATCCGTCAGGAACGAACACTGTCAGAAATGAAAATGAATGCGATGGGCGAGCAGCTGCAGCCGCAGTATCTATACAATATTCTCGGTGTGATCGCACAGCTCGAGGGAACACCGACGGAGACTAGGAATGCGCTGATGGATTTTTCCAGATATCTGCGTGGCAATATGGAGCTTCTGGGCAATCGGGATCTGATCCCTTTTGCCGGTGAGCTGAATCATATTCGTACCTATGTATCTCTGGAGCAGCTGCGCTTTGAAGAAAAGCTGCAGATGGAGTATGATATTGAGACAGTGGATTTTATGGTTCCGGCCCTGAGCGTGCAGATGATGGTGGAGAATGCGATCAAGCATGGAATCACCCCGAAGGACGGACAGGGAAGGATTCGTCTGTCGGTCAGAAAAACAGGAAAAATGATCGGCATTACGGTGGAGGATGATGGTGTCGGATTTGACACCTCTCTGAAAAAGAATGACGGACGCACGCATGTGGGTCTTGAAAGTACCCGGGAACGTCTGCGGATCCTGTCAAAGGGAACGATGGATATAAACAGTGAGATCGGTAAAGGAACAAAGGTCGTAATACAGATTCCGGAAGGAGGAAAACGGATATGAGAATTCTGGCGGTTGATGATGAGAGAACAGCACTGCTGGTTCTAAGGGAGGCTATTGCAGAAGCGGCACCGAATGCAGAGGTTTATGCTGTCAGAGAGGTAGAGGAAGCCGAACGGTATGTTCGTGAGAATAAGGTGGATGTTGCGTTTCTGGACATCAATATGGGAAAAAGCAGCGGACTGGATGTGGCTGATCGTCTGAAGGAGATCAATCCGATGATCAACATTATCTTTGCGACCGGATATTCCGAATATATGCCGGATGCGATCTACCGGCATGCCAGCGGCTATATCATGAAGCCGATATCTGTGGAGGATGTGGAGCGGGAGCTGAAAAACCTGCTGAATCCGGTAGGCGCCGACCGAAAGTCCGGTGTGTATGCACATACCTTCGGCAATTTTGATCTCTTTGTTGACGGACAGATGGTGTCCTTCTCCTTAAGCAAATCCAAGGAGATGCTGGCCTATCTGATCGATAAGGAAGGGGCCAGTGTGAATCGTAAGGAACTGGCAGCAGCCATGTTTGAGGATCAGCCCTATACCAAGCAGGTACAGGATTATATCAGCAAGATCTTCCGCAATCTGATCAATTCTCTGGAGGCAGTCGGTGCAAGCGGCATTCTTGTTAAAGGGCGAAATCAGTATGCGGTGGATACCGAAAAGTACGACAGCGATGTGCGGGCACTTTGCAGAGGCGATGCCGAAGTGCGGAATGCATTTAAGCGGGAATATATGGCACAGTATCACTGGGCTGCATCCCGGCTTGCAGAGATCGAACGGTATCTGGGTATCCATTGAGAAAAACAACGGGAAGGAGAAAGTGTCTTGCGGGTATGGATCGGAAGAGTGATCATCGGTATCGGAGTGCTCTGTCTGCTGGGAGGAGCCGGACTGTTCGGATATAATGTGTATCAGGCCAGGCATGCGGAAAAAACATCCGGTGAGGTTCTGGATGTCCTGATGGAGAAGAAGCAGGAGCAGGAACAGAAGCAGGATGCCGGGGCAGGAGATGTGCTTTCGGATGATTCGGAGATCCTGGTCACGGAAGTGGAGGAGGAACCGGTCGATCTGCATGCCCGGTTTCCCAAAAAGGATATGCCGACGATCGAGGTTAACGGCAATGCCTATATCGGCACACTGGAGATTCCGGATCTGAAACTGAGCCTTCCGGTTATGGAAGAGTGGAGTTATGCAAAGCTGACGATCGCTCCCTGCCGGTTTGAGGGTTCTGCGTATCGGGATGATCTGGTCGTATGTGCTCATAATTATGCAGCGCATTTCGGCGGTCTGATCAATCTGGAAAAGGGAAGTCAGATCGTATTTACCGATAATGCCGGCAATGTTTTTACCTATGAGATGCTCGGTTCGGAGGAACTGGAACCGACAGCCGTGGATGAGATGACGACGGCAACGGAGAAAGACAAATGGGATCTGACGCTGTTTACCTGCAACTGGACCGGATCGGCCAGAAATGCATTCCGGTTCAGGAGAGTAGGGCTGAAATAAAGGAATCAGGATGCCGGTTCGGGTGCTGAGCATGTGATAATACGATGTACAACTTTCAGGATTATGGTAAAAAGAGAACAAGGAGCGGAAGAGCAGCTGTGCAGGCTGTTTTTCCGCTCCTTGTTTATCTCCGTCGAGAAGACTCTCACTTCCGCAAATGGTGAGCAATTCTTGTATTTTGTATAAGAACGCATGACCGTGTGCAGAAAAAACTGTGGTAATATCAGCAATATTTTCTTTGTCCGGAAAGACTTAAAAGGACACCGGCAATGATCAGCAGGGAACCGATAACAAAGCTGCGTGTTATTACTTCGTGAAAACAGAGAATTCCAAGAAAGGTAGAGATCATGGGCTGGATCGGATAGAAAGAGGAACAAGTAGAGGCATCCAGCTGCGTGAGACTGTAGTTCCAGAGCTGGTAAGCGAGTCCGGTACAGAGAAATCCCATATATAGAAGAGCTAATATGCAGGGAATATCCGTTACAAGGATATGCAGAGCCTCCCCGTGTCCCTTTGTGATCTCAACGATGGATACAGGCAGATAGCATAAAGCGGCAATTCCGGTTCCGAGACGGGTAACATACAGGGCGTGATATTTTCCGGTTACACGTTTGGAGATAACCGAGACAAAGGACCATACAACGACGGCAAAGAGAGATAACAGAATACCGGTGATGCCTGCTGTTCTGGCATTGAAACCCAGGATGCAGTAAACGCCGACGAGGGCCAGACAAATGCCGAGTAATTTTTTTCGCGTCAGTTTTTCATGGAACAGAAGAGCTCCGAAAAGCGTCATGGTAACCGGATTCAGGGAATTGATCAGGGAGGTCATGGCAGAACCGGCGATCTTGGTTCCAAGAAGCTGGGCACCGACTGCCAGAAAGTAACCGACTGCTCCGAGCAGCAGAATATATGGAAAATCTTTTTTCTTCAGTCTGGTTTGTTCCTTGGGGGTCAATACAGAAAGCATCAGCCAGGCAAGCGTGAAGCGAATGAAGGAGATCGTAAACGCAGGAAGTTTGCCTAGTACAAAGTAACTGACAACATAAAGACTGCCCCATAAGGAGAAGGTAAGGATCAGTGCGAGATAGGCATTTGGGGTGTGGGTCTGTGCTGACATGTCTGAATACTCCTTTCTCTGAGGAAGATGCTGATGAATATGGTTTGTGTGTATATTGCCGGCATGATGGTAACATGCGATCTCCAACGGAAAAATACGAACACAGTGGTGAGGAGCTGCATGTAGGATGAGAGATATATTTACGCAGTAGAGTATGCTCATAATGAATCGGAAATACAATGGATGCAAGGGACATCTCACCAGAAATGATGTCGTAAAAACGAAGGTTTTATGGAGCCGAATTGCAGGACATGATAGAATAAGCAGGAACACTTGTACAGAGCCATCTGCGGGTTCTGCATCTACTCAGTCGAAGATGCTCCTGCTTCTATTGGTGGTGGCAATAACAAAGACGACTTGAACAGCAAGCCGCAGATATAAGGAAAACAGATGCATACAATGGATATTCAGCAAATCAGAGAATATAAACGGTCGGAGGAATATATACAGTATTCAGGTCCGGAGATCAGTGGGTTCTGCATGGGAGAAAGATTCACGGTTTTAAATCTGGCAAGAGAGACCATGTATCGGAGTATTCCCAGACACAGGCACGGGAACGGAGACTGGGAAATGCATTATATTTCGGGCGGTATCGGTAAGATCGAAATAGAAGGTAATACGTTTGCTGTAAAAAAAGGAGATTGTTTTTTTGTCGGACCCCAGATCGAGCATATGCAGATTTCTGATCGAAGGGAGCCGATGCAGGAAGAAACGGTTTATTTTCACTTTGGCGAAGAAGTATCTTTTTCGGAACAGAAGTATATTTGCTGTGAGAATGCCGAAGTCAGCGTCGGCAGTATTTTTGAGCGGATCTTTCAGGAAATGGAGGATAAAAAAAACGGCTATATTTCATACGTAGGTCTGCTGCTTGAACAGCTTCTTCTGGAGCTCGTTCGCTGCTGCGAAAAGCAGGCTGGTTTCAGCAGCTGTACAGATACGATTACTATGATCGATACAGGGCAGATGCAGGATTATCTGGTGGAGAAGGCATTCCTGTATGACTATGCGGATCTGTCACTGGAAGGGCTTGCTGCAAAGGTGGGTCTAAGTGCAAGACAGATGCAGAGGCATCTGAAGGAATGCTATAACAGTACCTTTGTTGAGATGCGCAGGCAGGCACGCATGGAGGCGGCAAAGCTGCTGCTTGTGCATACGGATCAGAGTGTTTACGAGATCGCTGCGGAAGTGGGATATTCGACGGCAGAACATTTTTCTGCTGTTTTCTCTGCACAGACCGGATGTTCGCCGCGTACCTACAGAAAAAAACAGCAGCAGCTTCCGTAACAGCACAAATTCCGTCAGCCAACAAATGTACACCGATGAATCGAAAAAAGTGTACCTGTTCTATGATACGCTTACCATAGAATTATTTTGCTTGATAAAAAGAAAAGAGGCAGACTATGAAATTTATGATTCAGCATATGACAGTGGAGTATCTGGAGAATCCTCTGGCAGTAGATACAGCAATTCCGCGTTTCGGATGGTGGCTGGAGGCAGAAGAAAACGGACTCTTACAGAAGGCGTATCGGATTCTGGTAAAAGAGGGCGATACGGTCATCTGGGACAGTGGAAAAACGGATTCGGACCGGCAGTTTCATGTGGAATATGAGGGAAAGGCTCTGAAACCGTTGACGGAATATAATTGGGAGCTGACCGTATATGATCAGGATGGTGATTCCTGCAGCAGAGAAAGTCGTTTTGAAACCGCTTTTCTGAAGGATCAGAAGGCTGCCTTTGAAGGAGCGAACTGGATCGGAAACGGTGCGGAGCTGCCGCTGTATGCCGATTATTTATCTGTGTTCCGTATGGAGCATACATTCCGATTTTCAAAAGATTCCATGGCGACCGGATTTTATTACGGAGCGGATGATCCGCGTCTGCTGAAAAAAGACCGTAATCTTCTGGAGATGGAGAACAGACCGGGAGAAAGCTATGTAAAGATCGTTGTAAATGCGGAACCGCTTCTGCGTGGTGAACAGGCCGTATTGTCGGCTTATCGTTCCGGCTATGCACCGGAGGATGATCCGGCACTGCCGCTGTATACCGTACAGATCCCGCAGGCGATCCTGCATGCGGAAAATATGTATGAACCACATGCACTGATCATGGACAGTGTATACGGACAGTCGGATTTCTATCTGGATATTGCGGAACAGGATCGTTCCCTTCTTGGAGCACCGACCGGAAATTTAATGGAAGATATGGTACGCCGCTGGAATCTGAATCCAATTGGAAGGGGCGGAGACTATATTTCTTTCCCGGCTGCTGGAAAGATCGGAATCTATGCACCGAAAGGAAAGCAGTCGGTCTGTGAGTCTCTTGCGATTCGAAATTTCCGTGCACCTCATGCGGTTCTGTATTGCGGAGTACCGGAAGAAGTCAATCGGTTCTATGATGTGTCTCATGGCGGAAATACGATGCTTCGAACCGTTTTTTCCGTAGAGAAAGAGATTCGCCGTGCAAGAGTCTATGCGACGGCCAGAGGTGTATATAATCTGTATCTGAACGGAAGTCAGGTCGGCAGTGACTATCTTGCCCCCGGACTTTCGCAGTATGACAAACATCAGTATTACCAGGTCTATGATGTTACGGAGCAGTTAACGGAAGGCGGCAACTGCCTCGGAGCGGTGCTGGCAGAAGGCTGGTTTTCCGGATCGATCTCCTATACCGGAGAAAACTGGAATTATTTCGGTGATCGCAATTCCCTGCTTTTGCAGCTGCGGATCGAATATACAGATGGTACGGATACGGTCATCTGTTCGAATCCGGAGACCTTTACCATGTTTACCGGCGGTCCGGTGATCTATTCAAGTATCTTCCAGGGAGAGGTTTTTGACTGCAGAAAAGATTGGATTCTGCATACCTTTACGCTGCCTTCCTACGATGCATCGAATTGGAGCTCTGCAGAGATCATTCCATGCAATGAGACAACTTCCTGTCTTGCCAAAGATGTGATCACTCCTTTCGGAACGGTTCAGCCGGGACTGGATTACAGTGATCTGCAGCTGCATGCGCAGCCGGATACCGGTGTCAGAGAAACGGAGCGGCTGACGGCTGTCGAACTCCTGGAGCCCAGACCGGGTGTATATATCTATGATATGGGGCAGAATATGGCCGGCGTTCCCTGTATTCATATCAATGGAAGAGAAGGACAGGAGATCATCCTTCGTTTTGCTGAGGTATTATATCCGGATCTGCCGGAATACGAGGGTAAGACCGGAACGATGATGCTGGAGAATATCCGTGGTGCGATGGCGACCGACCGTTTTATTCTGCGGGACGGTGAGCAGATTCTGAAGCCGCTTTTTACCTATCATGGCTATCGGTATGTGGAAATTACCGGAATCGAACAGCCGCTGGAGCTGGCTGCTGTGCAGGGGATCTCCATCAGCTCTATGCCGAAGCTGGCAGCAGAGTTTACCTGTTCCGATCCGATGATCAATCGTTTATATCAGAATGTCGGCTGGTCGCTTCGGGATAATTATATCTCTATTCCCTCGGACTGCCCGCAGAGAAACGAGCGCATGGGATGGAGCGGAGATCTGTCCGTGTTCGGCAGAACGGCTGTATATATGTCGGAGAGCGAACCTTTCCTGATGCGGCATATGGCGGCACTTCGTGATACACAGGTCAACGGACGATTCGGAGATATTGCCCCGATCGGCGGTGGATTCGGAGGAACCCTTTGGGGAAGTGTCGGCGTTACGGTTCCATGGGAGATGTATCTGCATTATGGAGACAAACGGGTACTGGAAGAAATGTTCCCGGCCATGTACAGCTATCTGCAGTTCCTCTTCAGCAAAAAAGATGCAAACGGAATCGTCAAAGATGGACCTTTGGGAGACTGGCTGGGGCCGGAAAATACAAAAAATGAAAGCGCCTTCCTCTGGCAGGCATATTATGTGTACGATCTGCATATTGTACTTGAAGCTGCCAGACTGCTGGGAAAAGCAGAGGAAGAGAAGTGGCTGGAAGCAGAATATGCCGATGCACTGCAGGTTTTCCGTACAGTATATATAGATGAAGAAACCGGTTTGACCGTTTATTCCGATTACGATTCTGCAATGAGTCTGAATACACCGTTTGGCGGAGGAACCAAAGAAAAAGAACCGGAGCAGACGGCATCCGGAAAATACATTATAGATACACAGACATCCTATGCGGTTCCGCTTGCACTTGGACTGCTGGAAGGAAATGCAAAGGACAGGGCAGAGGAATATCTGAACCGCTGCTGTACAAGAAGCAATTGCAATGATCTGAAACAGGAGTGCCCGCCGTATACACTGATGACCGGTTTTATCGGAACCTCCTGGATCAGTCAGGCACTTTCCAATGCAGGCTGTCATGAGACGGCATGGAGGATGCTGCGTTCCACGGATTATCCGTCCTGGCTTTATCCGGTAAAAAACGGTGCTACAACGATTTGGGAACGATTGAATTCTTACACCGCAGAAGACGGCTTCGGCGGCAACAACAGTATGAATTCCTTTAATCATTATTCGTTCGGTGCGGTAGCAGCATGGATGCTCGGATATGCCGGCGGTGTGCGCAGAGCAGAAGATCCCGGAAGCTTTGCGATCCGTCCGATTCCGGATCCGGACAGTGCGGTTACGTTCACAGAATGTAAAGTACAGACAGTCCAGGGAGAATATCGTGTTCGCTGGGAAAAAGACGGAGAGGCGGTAATTTACACATTCCATATTCCGGGAGGCAAAAATACCGAAGTAGAGCTGCCACTTGGCAGTCGCGGTGAAGAAGCAGCAGAGACGATCCGGAATATTGCCGGAACAGAGAATATCCGGATTTCCAACGGAAGTGTCCGCTTCCGGGCAGTACCGGGAGATTATATGATTTGTATATGAAACTCCTGCACAAGAGAAATTGTTCGTAAAATATAGGGCGAAGCATCTGCCAGAGAGAAAGGGTGGATATCTTCTGAAGATGCAAGAAAGGCGTTAGGAGTTTAATGAGAATTGAGTATTCGCCAGAATCAATAAATGATCTTCAAAGGTTAAAAGAATATATCACTATGGAATTTAGTGAATACTTAGCTGTAGACGTTGTATCCCATATTATGGATACGATAGAGCTTTTAAAGAATTTTTCCAATATAGGCAGCAGCTTATCTTCTCAGGAAACGGAAGATTATTGGAAGGAATAATAATTTCTATTGTAGTCTGTAAATTAAAGAACGTCCGGAGAACACATCTAGATGTGTTTTCTTCGGACGTTCTTTTTCTTACCGGAATTTCTCGCGATACTGCTCAGGTGTCATCCCGGTCTTTTTCTTAAACACCCGAAAGAAATATTTCGTGTTATCATATCCCACTGATTTTGCGATCTGATACATCTTGCGATCGCTTGTCTGCAGATATTCCATGGCTTTTTCGATACGAATATTGTTCAGATAATCCACAAATTTCATACCGGTCCTCTGTTTGAAGATCGTGCTCAGATAGCTTCGGTTCATATAAAACAGAGAGGCGATGTAGTCCTGTGTCAGATCCTTCTGGTAATTGAACTGCATATAAAGCTGCATTTTTTCTACAACATCATCCAGCGCATAGACACTCTGCGGTTTCAGAAGATCGGTCATATTCAGGAAAAACTGCAGATAGTATTCCTCCAGCTCTTCCAGATGGAAGATATGGCTGACGATGTTCTGCATGCTTCCGGAGGTGCCGGGATTCTCCTGTTTCAGATAGTAATTCATGATACGCTGGCATTCGGCTGTCAGGGTATAGCAATAATACTTTGCATCGTTCAGTGTAAAATTCTTCTGCTTTTTCATAAACAGAAACAGTTCAGCGGTCAGTTTTCGGACTTCCTCATTCATACCTGCTTCCAGACGGAACAGGAATTCATCTTCCCTGTCCCATACAAGCGTACGGGGCGGTGTCTCTTTTTCATAGGTATAGACAGACGGGAGTGAATTGTCCAGAAGCTGATCATTCAACGCGGAAGAGGTCTCCCTGAAAGCCTGGTGAAGTTCTGTCAGATCTTCGTGAGACGGACTGATGCCGATCTGCAGAGAGACCTGATGAGCACGTCCGAGAATGAGCAGTGCGTCCGAGATCTGCAGCACCAGATTCTGTGTATTGATCGCATTTCGTGTAGGCATGAACAGAATCAGAAAACCGAGTTCAGGTACACTTTTATCCGAAAGATACAAAGCCAGATCGCCGAAGCCCTGTTCCTCTACCCATCCCTGCATATCCATATCGGGGCGTTTTTTTCCAAAATAAAGGGTCATCAGTACCAGGTGATGGGTATCGTTAATAAAATTCAGCTTTTTCGAGGAGATGCGGGAGCTGCCGGTGTGATAGCCCAGAATCAGATTGGTGAGGTACTGGATATCGTATTCGTAATAGGCACTTTCTTTTTCCTCGGTGGTGCTTGTGATCTGCCGGGTGATCGTTTCCTGATCTTCAATAGCGGACAGTGCTGTTTTTACGCATTTCTGAATGGCTTCCTTGCTGAAGGGTTTCAGAATGTAGTCAACAGCACCAGAGGCAATCGCCTGCTTGATGTAATCAAAATCGCGAAAACCGCTGATAACGATCAGTTTGATATCCGGATGCTTCTGGTGAAGAATCGGCAGCAGTTCCATACCGCTCATATTCGGCATCTGCATATCTACAATGGCCAGATCCGGCTTCAGTTCCTCTGCCAGTCGAATCGCTTCCTGCCCATCGGAGGCTTCGCCTACGCAGGTCAGCATATCCTGCATGGATTCCAGTTTTTTTCGGGTGCCTCTGCGAATCAGAGATTCATCGTCGACAATAATATAGCGATACATTGTTTTAAACCTCCTCCTTGATGAAAAGGATCGGTACATGGATACGAATGTTGGTCCATTCACCTTCACAGCTGGTGATATGCAGTCCGTAGCCCTTTCCGTAATACAGCTGAATACGGGAGTGGATATTTTTCAGTCCGATACTCTGCTTGTTTCGATGGCCAAGTTCGGTAAAAGAGGCTTCCTCCTGCAGAGAAGTGTTCAGTCTGTCAAGGACTTCCGAAGTCATTCCACGGCCGTTATCCCAGACATCCAGATAGATATTTCGTTCGTCCATGCTTCCGCGGATGCGGATCTCATTGCCCAGGGTACAGTAATTCAGACCGTGATACAGAGCATTTTCCACCAGAGGCTGCAGCACCAGTTTCAAAATCTTTTTCCGGCGAAGCTCATGATCGATATCAACAATGAGAGAAAAACGGTTGTCGAAACGAATGGACTGGATCGAATAATAATCACGGACGTGTTCCAGTTCTTCTTCCATGGAGACAAGTTCACTCTTGGTTTTTAATGTGTAGCGGAACATATTGCCGAGTGCCAGAGACATGGTGGCGATCTGTTCGTTTTCATCGATCTCTGCCATACTGTTGATGGCCTCCAGCGTGTTAAAGAGGAAATGAGAATTGATGCGGGCTTCCAGCGATTTCATCTGTGCATCCATCGTGATCAGTTTATCCTGATAATCCTCTTTTACGGCCTGATTCAGCGAATCGATCATGGCGTTGTATTCATTATACAGTGTACCGATCTCATCGGAACGATTCAGGAATCTTCCGGTCTGTTCCAGTGTATGACCTTTCTGACTGGCCATTTTGCGGCTCAGATGTTCGATCGGATAAACCAGCTGCCGGGTGGAAAAATAGGCAAGAATCAGAAAACCGATCATACAGATGACGGCTACAAGAATCAGGAGAACGGCAGTCACGTTATATTCACGGAACAGGCTTTCATAATCAAAGACGGCCGTCAGCTGCAGCGGTGTGATATCCAGATCCTGTCGGAGTATCTTTGTATTGGAAGAGTGGAAATCACCGGTCTCATCGTAATTGGTATACAGAATATCGTCGGTATTTTTATTGCTGATCGTCAGGAGGGCCATCTTCGGAAGGGTATTGACAATTGACAGGTCTACGATCGAAGGATCACAGTCAATCAGCAGTACACCGAGAAAATGGTGGGTATATACGTCTTTGATGCTGCAGGCAAAGAATACAGAGCGTTTATTTCCCGTAAACAGGTCGTGTGCATCGACCATGCTGACATACATACTTCCGTCAAGGGTAAGTGTTTCCTGATACCATTGGGACGTTTTGGGATCATAGTTTGGCTGCAGCGATCCGTTGACACTGTTGCTGTATGAAAAATTGTAGCCGGACGGTGTGAAAAAATAGATGCCGTAAATGGTATCGTTGCTGTACAGAATGGTCTGGCATTGCGAGGTGAAGCTTTTGGAGACGGTATAGTAGTCATAAATATCCGGAATCTGATCCGAATTGGAAAAGCTTCGCAGCTGGTAGGGAAGAGAATCATTATTGGCACCGTAGAAATTGAACTGTGTGATCGTTTCACCGATGCCGTTCAGTGTCCGGTTTGCGGTTACGGCTGCGTTTTCAAACAGGCGGTCGGTGATCTCATCCATGCGCTGTGTCGTTGCCTGACAGTAACGGTTATAGGAAAAGAAGGTGAGAATACAGAGAGGAATGATGGCAAGGATACTAAAAATCAGAAAAAGGCGTGTGCGTAGTTTCATTTTTTTGGAAACCTCATAAATTTGAAAAAAAGTATACCTGGTAAACCAACAAAAGTATACCATTCATCTGCTAAGATGTAAACATAAGGCAGCGACAGATACTGTCGTTATAATAAGCAATTTGGTAAATAGTCAAGAGTTATTTTGAAAAGATTTTTATACAAAAGG
>JAUNAK010000150.1 GCA_030527665.1 Eubacteriales bacterium | reverse complement strand
GTTCAGCCGCTGACAAGTATCCTTCGGTTAAGCCAGCTTCCAGCTGACCGCTTTTTCCCGTTCCGTGACAAAGTTCCGATAAATTCCATCCTGTTCCATCAGCTCACGGTGCCTGCCCTTCTGTACGATGCGCCCCTGATCGATGACAATGATCTGATCTGCACTGCGCACGGTCTTCAGGCGGTGCGCAATCATAATAATCGTTTTCTCCTTTGTCAGCTCCTCGATCGCAGTGACAAGCTCTGCCTCACTCTCCGGATCGACGTTCGCCGTTGCTTCATCCAAAATGATGATCGGAGCATCTTTCATGATCGCTCTCGCAATCGAAACCCTCTGCTTTTCTCCTCCGGAGAGATTCACTCCCTCATCGCCGAGTACGGTATCGTATCCGTTAGGCAGCTTTGTAATGAATTCATGACAGCACGCCTTTTTTGCCGCAGTGATCACTTCATCCATGGAGGCATCCGGTCTGCTGAAACGGATGTTGTTGGCAATAGTATCATGAAACAGATATACATTCTGGAACACAAAGCTGAAATTCTCCATCAGGCTGTCCATGCTGTAATCCTTTATGTTTTTTCCGCCAAGTGTGATCGTTCCGGCATCCACATCCCAAAATCTTGCAAGCAGATTGGTCAGTGTTGTTTTTCCTCCGCCGGAAGGTCCTACGATCGCCGTGGTCGTTCCTGCCGGAATGTCCAGCGTGATGTCATGGATGATCTGCTTTTCTCCATAGGAAAAATCAATATGTTCCGCATGCAGATCATAAGAATCCGGTCTGATATTTTCTCCTTCGATATCCATCGTCTCTGTCTCCAGGATATTGTTCGCCAGCACGATGGACAGATTCACCACGCGAAGAAGAGCCGAATAATTTCCTGCCGCACTCAGGCTGTCCAGCACCAGGAACGAGGCAATCACCATGACAATACAGTAGAACAGACTCATGCTTCCGTCCAGATAAAACATCACAGAGGCAAATGCCATCGCCAGTCCGGTCAGTTTTGTCAGTAAGAGCTGGATTCCCATATACGGAATCAGCGTGAACTCCATCTTTGTATTGATGCCGGAATTTCGTTTTATGGATGCATTTAACGCTTTCGTCTTTTCACCGACCAAATGAAAGGTCTTGACCTCTGTGATTCCCTGGATATATTCCAGTACCTGCTCCACCATCTTCTCATCAGAATCGATCTTCTGTTCCGATATTTTTTCCGAAGCATTCTGCAGCCGGTTATTGACAAATAAGAACAAAGCAAATCCAACGATCAGGATGAGTGCGATCCTCCGATCAAAGGCGAGCAGCATAAGTGCGATCATAGTCGTGGTAAGCAGTCCCTCGCAGACCAGCATCACTACACGGGTTGCCACATTTTCAAGACTCTGCATCGTATTCGTTGTCACGGAAGTGATTGAGCCTACACTGTTCTGATTAAAATATCCCATCGGCAGGAACCGCATATGCTCGGCAATTTCAATTCGCTTCTCTGCACAGGCAAGGTATCCGCCTTCCGTCTGGAGCATACTGGCCTTTCCCTTTACAATACCGATACCGACAACACTGACTGCCATAACCCCGAATGATAACAGAATATCCTTCATTGTAATCTTCCCCGATAGTACTGCATTCAGGATAATTGCAATCGCGGGGATTCGCAGTGCACCAAACATCGCCTGTATGACACTGAGCACGATGGATTTATAAAATCTTTTCTTGTTCTTCTCTCCGCAGAAGGCAAAGAACTTTTTCATAATCTTAAGCATAAGCTGCCTCTCCCTCCT
>JAUNAK010000096.1 GCA_030527665.1 Eubacteriales bacterium | reverse complement strand
ATGCCCCTTACCGTCGTGAATGGCCATATACTTATTTTCACGCACAGGTGCCTGTCAGTGCAGGCGGTACAGAGATCCACCTACGAAAAGAATTCGACAGAAAAACAATTCTGGTGTATCATCTACTACTGAAAGATACCGTCCGTTTATGACGGTCGTGTACAGCAGTAAAACAAAAAGGAGTAACACTATGAGTTTCAAATTTGTCAGCCCAATGCCTTCACCGGAAGCCGTTAAGGATCGTATTCCCATGACAGCTTCCCTGCAGAAGATCAAAGCAGATCGTGATCAGATGATCAAGGATGTTTTTACCGGTGTATCCGATAAATTTCTGGTCATCATCGGCCCCTGTTCTGCAGATAATGAGGATTCGGTCCTTGAATATAATGAGCGCCTTGCAAAGCTTCAGGATAAAGTCTCCGACCGTCTGATCCTGATTCCCCGTATCTATACCAACAAACCGCGTACGACCGGTCTCGGCTATAAAGGAATCGTTCATCAGCCGGATCCGGAAGGAAAGGTCGACATGGAAGCCGGCATTCTTGCCATGCGCCAGATGCATATCCATTCGATCGAGCAGACCGGTCTGACTTCTGCCGATGAGATGCTCTATCCGGAAAACTGGAGTTTTGTAGATGACTTCCTCTCCTATGTCGCCATCGGTGCCCGTTCCGTAGAAAACCAGCAGCATCGTCTGACTGTCTCCGGAATCGATATCCCTGCCGGAATGAAAAATCCAACCAGCGGCGATTACTCTGTCATGTTGAATTCCTGTATCGCAGCACAGTCTTCGCATACCTTTACCTACCGAAACGCTGCTTATGAAACAAGTGGAAACCCGCTTGCCCACTGTGTCCTTCGCGGTGCGACCAATAAACACGGAGACAGTATCCCGAACTACCATTTTGAAGATCTGGAACTTGTATTCGATAAATACGAAGAAACATCCCTTCTGAACCCGACCGTAATTGTCGATACCAATCATTCCAATTCCGGCAAAAAATATGAACAGCAGCCGCGAATCGCACATGAGATCCTGAACAGCCGCCGTTACGATCCGCGCATCAAAAAGCTGGTAAAAGGCCTGATGATCGAAAGCTATCTGGAACCCGGTGCACAGAAGATCGGAGCAATCAACCATGTGTACGGAAAATCCATCACCGATCCCTGCCTTGGCTGGGATGCCTCCGAACGTCTGGTCTACGAGATCGCAGCACTTGCCTGAGTCTGCCCAAGTCCCGCAGAGCTCGCCTTGAATATTACAAAAGCCGCTGCATGGATTTTCTCTCAACAGAAAATCTGTGCAGCGGCTTTTCTTTCTCAGTGAATCATTCCTGCATACATCTGTGTTGTTGCAACATCCGCATGTCCCAGTATTCGCTGTACGCTGCGAATATCTACGCCCTTCTGCAGCTGATTGGCCGCAAAAGAATGCCGCATGGTATGCGGAGTAATGTCTTTTGTAATCCCGGCTTCTGCCGCATATCCTTTCAGAAGCTTCCAAAATCCCTGACGGCTCATCGCCTTTCCCGAACAGTTGCAGAACAAGTACTCACTTTCCAGCCCTTTCAGCAGACGATTCCGAGCTTCTTCCAGATACTCTTCGAGAATGATCCGCATACCGGCATCCAACGGAATCATCCTCTCCCTTCCGGATTCCGTGCAGGCGATATAGCCAAGGTCCAAATTCACATCCCCCAATTTCAGATGGACCAGTTCGCTCACACGAATTCCCGTTGTATACAGCAGCTGAAGCATTGCTCTGTCTCGCATTCCCTTATCTGTTTTCCGGTTCGGCATTTTCAAAAGCTGATCCGCTTCCGCAGCAGTCAGAATCTCCGGTGCTTTTTTCTCAATCCGCGGCGGCTTTAGCCGTTCCGATGGATCCTCATCGATCATATGCCGGCGCAGCAGATACTGAAAAAAAGAATGCAGTGCCGCAATGTTTCGTGAAACCGTTGCTGCCGACATCTTCTTACGTTCCAGATACAGCATATAAGAATTCAGGTCCGTCTCTGTTATTTCCCGAACCTCATGGACTGCCTGTGCCTGCAGATAGAGTGCCGCCTTTTCCAGATCTCGTTTGTAGGAAACTTCTGTATTGTAAGAAATTTTTCTTACATCATGCAGGTAAACAATATATTCCTGAATTGCATTTATCATTCCTTGAAACCTCATTTCAGTTATTCTAAAAGCAATTCACCCTTCAAAAGTACCTTCATTATAGACAATAGATTTTCTTATTGCAAATGCGAAAAAGCCTTGATTTTACTGGGAAATCAAGGCTTTTTCATATTTGAATCACAACATATTCGATGCAATCGCCGGCATATTCACCACATCTAGTTAAAGAAATGATGCCAAAAAATATTGCACAAATTTTACGTCTTATTTAAGCTATTTTTACTATTTTGACAGATGCCGGGGCGAATCCTCGTACACAGTTCATGCTTTCATACCCTTCACTCCTCTGTCTCTTCTTCGGAGATTTTTCCCATAGCTTTCGAAAACAGATCCACAGGTACCGTGTGCTTATCTTCTATTCGTACATTCTCCTGTACAGCCTGGTCATCCGTCATCTCCGACTCTTCCTGTGTTTCTTCTTCCGCAGCTTTCATCGCTTTCGCCAGCTTTCGAACCGCATGAACGGCAATACCGATTCCCACAGCAGCAAAAAGCAGACCAAACCCGATATTCACCATCGGATTTCCGCCTTCACCGGTTATAAGCTGAATACCAAGATACACCAGGTAGATGCCTGCAACGATCAATATCGCATCATGCATGGTATTTCTGTTCTGTTCACTCATTTTTTATCCACCTTCTTTTCATTATATGCTAACCCGTTTTCCGAAAGGAGTTCATAAAACACATCGTTCATGGAGTCATAGACGTTTCCGTTTACCGCATCCAGCAGCCATTCTGCCATCGTGATTCCCATCGGATTCTTCAGCCAGAACCATTCATGCCGTACACAGGTATGCACCGTTCCCCCAAGTCCCATCCTGAGGTTCGGAAATTCATACATAAAGATTCCGAATTCCGGGATGATCCTCTTCAGATTGGTTATCATCCGCTGCACCTGCATATTATATTTTTCCTGTACTGCCGCATCCGTAACATAATGATGGGTAACGACATTATTCATATACGAGCTCAGCAGAAAGTCCCTGGGGGATGCTGCATATAAATACCGCAGCCGGCTGCCGTATTTTTCATACAGCGCCTTATACCAGTCCACCGTAATGTTATAACTGTCCAATCCCTGCCAGTATGGTTCATCTGCATTCCAGATATCCCTGACCGTATGCTTCCATTTCCGATACAGCAGCTGTGCACTGTCGGAAAAGACTGTGACATTCCTGCAGTCCGGATAATACTGTTCCAGAATCATCGGTGTAACCGCAGGAACCGCAAAGCCGCCGGCACTGTCTCCGGCAATCAGCAGCTGTTCCGGATCCGGAAACCAGTGCTTTGCCCTTTCCATTGCAGCCCGCAGATTGGCAGCACCATGAAAATGATGAATGCAGCTGCTTCCTGTCTCTTCGTCTTCATATTCCAGCTCACTGTCTCCGATATGAAAATCGCCGGTAGCATAGGTTACGAGCAGAAAATTCCATTCCCGAAACGGATTCTGTTCATAATTCGTATCAGCAAGCCCTGCACGAATATTCATCAGTTCCGTTGCAGGACGCAGGTTATTGATGTGATAGTTTGGAAGACCTGCCAGCATACGCGGACCGGTAAGCGGACGTGCAGCCATGTATGCATTCAAGGCCACTCCTCCGCCTGACAGAAACAGGCACAGCTTATTCGAGTTCCCTTTTCGCATATAGATATGGTAGGCCGATCCATCTCCGCATTTTCCTTCTTCGATCGGCACATTGTACCAGATCTCCTTCTCCGGTTCCCCCACCAGAATCGGAGCATGATCTCTGTTTACCTTCCAGTCCAGCGCACGCTCTCCAAATGCTCCCAGCTTAGCCGCTCTCTGTTGTTTTTTATTCAGATTATTCAAATCATTCATAGTAGTTTGTGCCTTCGTCACACGTTAAAAAATCTGCCGGCTGCAGAATGGAAGGCTCTCCAGCCGAAGATCAGCAAAGCGCCGTATGCCAGAACAACGATTGCCATGCTGCACTGTGCAGGGAGCGGAAAAATATTTTTTCCCGCATGTATCGGAAGCAGCTGTACAAAAGTCATTAATGTATCAAATGCCAGATACAGTGTGAAATCCCTCAGTGCGATCTTCAGAATCAGTGCCGTCATAATGGCGGCAAACATCAGAATCACAAAAGCAATCGGTACTACCCATGCATATGCCCATCCATGGCTGCCGGTATAATGATCCACAATAATGCATAGGAGTATTCCGGTATATCCCTGCAGATGCACGGTTTTCAGCGTATTCTGCCGGAATGTCCGCATCAGCATGACATCCATAAATCCGACGATTCCGCAGAAGATCACCAGCCACATCCAGGGACGCCACTCCCCGATGATATTTCTTACAAGAATCATACTGACAAACAGCATGATCAATATATACAGACATACCTTCTGAAACAAAACATATGAAACCTTTTTCTTCCTGATCGTTGGAAAACAGGGTCTCTCTCCCTCTCCGGTAACAAGACTGCCGCAGAGAGGACAGCATCGTTTATAACCGCGAATTTCCATCCGGCATCGGTTGCAGTACTGCATCACTCCACCTCCCTGTCATAGTCATTGCTTCCGATCTCCACCGCAATTCCTAGTTCACGCAGTCTGCGGAAAAAGTTCATTTCCACAGGATGTCTGGAAAAGCAGCTGACAATACCGAATACCATCTTATCCTCATAGGTAATGATACACATGAAAATATTCATATTGGCCATGAATACACTGATTTTTTCCACGAACGGCGAAAGAGTTTTTGCAAGCGGCAGTCTTCCGACATTGGATACACTGGTCGTAATTCCTCTTCGCATCATGGTAATGATTCCCATTACACTGAAATATTTTGCAATCAGAGGAACCAGCTTCAGACCGACATTGTGCTCCAGACTGGCATAGGAATTCATTGTTTTCTTAATCTTATCCGGCTTCAGTTCTTCTTTGAAAGCCTTTTCTACTACAGGGAAAATACTTTCCAGTGTTCCATCATACAGATGTGCATCATAGGATACCAGAAATGTACCAAAGAAATTCCTGGTGGTTTCCGATGGAAAAAACTGACGCAGATTCACAGGTACACTGACTACGATCGGCTTTCTGTATTCCGAACGTTTCATCTGTTTGATGATCGCCTCGATCCAGACCGATGTGGCAAATACGCCAACGGTAACACCAAACCGATGCGCCGTATCCAGCAGTTCCCGTACCGATACCGTTCCCTCGATCAGCCGTTCCTGCTTATTTTCATCCCGCACGCCTTTCAGCTGGTATGCTTTTACAGGAAACATCTCCTTCAGATAATTTCGTTTTCTGCGTTCATGTTTTTCATAGTAGCGGCTGAAAGCATCTTCCAGCCGTTCTTCTACCGAAGCACTGCTGCTTTTGATCTGGGATCGATCCAGATCGTATTTCTCTGCAAGATAATTCGTGATGATATCCGCAAATATGATCATGCCGCCGGTTCCATCCGCAAGCGCATGGAACACCTCAAAGTTGATTCTCTTCTCAAAATAATTGACCCGGTACAGAAGATTTTTCTTTCCCGGAATATACAGGGCTTTCAATGCCGGAACCTTTTCTTCCTTTACGAGTCCGCTGCCCGGAAGCTGGTCCATATAGTACCAGAAAATACCTTTGCGGATACAGCAGTTCATATACGGATATTCCTCCATGGCTCTGTCCAGTGCATGCTGCAGAATCTCCGGATCGATTTCCTCCTTCAACTCGCATACCAGACGGAATACACGTGTATCCACGCCGATCACGGAAGATGGCATTATTTTTGCCGCATTATCCAATTCATACCATTCACCGTTCATACTTCTGCTCCTTATATATCATGTACACCCTTCCCAGTATATAAAAATCACGAATCTGTGTAAACAATCGATATCGGATGCTCTATAAAAGAAACGATGAGAAGCACGCTCTGCGAGCTTCTCACGTTGTCTCGGCATTCGCCGAACGGACAAGCAAGCTTGTCCGTTCGACTCATTGCCCGCGCAAAAAAAAAGAACGTACAGCAAAACTGTACGTTCTGAATGGGACCAATAGGGCTCGAACCTATGACCCTCTGCTTGTAAGGCAGATGCTCTCCCAGCTGAGCTATGATCCCATATAAACGACCCGGAACGGACTCGAACCGTCGACCTCCGCCGTGACAGGGCGGCGCTCTAACCAACTGAGCCACCGGGCCTCAACAATGATTATTATAGGACATACCTTTTAAAATTGCAAGTGTTTTTTTGAACTTTTTCAAATTTTTTTGATTGCTCAAAAAACAGTTACAATAACGGCAGTGCAAGCATGTGCACTGCCGTTCATGGACCCTCGGGGACTCGAACCCAGGACCGATCGGTTATGAGCCGACTGCTCTAACCAGCTGAGCTAAGGGTCCACACGCCTAACGAAGAAATGATACCATAATCCCCATGGCGTTGCAAGTATTATCTACGCTTCTTTCTGCGCACGATCTCCTTCATGATAACCGCGATCAATGTTACGAACAATGCAGCAGCTCCTGCAGCGGACAGAAGCAATGCCACCTGAAAAACTCTTGTCTTTGCACCGGTCTTGATCAATGGTGTCGGTGTCGGTTCTGCTTCCGGAATCTCCATTGCCGCGGGCGTCGGTTCCACTGTCGGTTCTTCTGTAGGTGCTTTCGTTACTTCCGACTCAACGGACGCTTCCGTAGTACTCGGAATCGTAACAGCATTTACGCTGCGCTCCACTCCCTCTTCTTCTGCATTGCCACGGGAGGCTGCCTGCAGCATCAGATCATATATTTCCTTATAGGTCGTATCTCTGTAATGAATATCATCCGCATAATCCACATGATCACGAATCGTTTCATACGTTTCAATCCAGATCACATCCGATGACAGATTCCGTTTCATATAGGTATTCCAATATACGACCGAATTATCGTCTACCAGATATTGTCCCAGCTGATACTGCTGACGGATCGGATTTACCGATACATAATATGTTCTGGCCCCCAGTTTTTTCCACTCCAGAGCCTTTGCATTCATATATTCCACATAGCGAGGAAGAAACTCATCTGCCATTCCATCCCAGGCATCATTGACTCCCATGCTGACAATGATATCTGTTTTTCCGTCGATCAGGGACTCGATTGCCGGAACTCCCTGCGAAACCATCCAGTTATATCCCATACCTCCGAGGCAGGACCATATACATGTTTCTGCCTCAGGATCCACTGCCATACCCATACCGACCGCACGGGAATCACCGATCATGATTACTTTACGTCCATTGACGCTTTCCCGTATCGAACCTCTTCTTGCAGCCGTTCTGGACAGCCATCCGTCCGTAGCTGTATTGCGAGGCGCACTTTCTGCAAGATTTTCCTGCAGCTGCTCATTAACCTCGACCTGCTCCGGCACAAAAACGGGGGCGGAATCTGCCGTATCTGTCTCATTTTCCGAACTGCTGGCGGTTTGGGCCGTATTTTTTTGATTATCCGAATCGGTGTTTTCTTCGGAATTTACTCCCGCCGAAGTGCTGACAGAGGAACTTCCCCCTGAACCGGTATTCTCAGAGGCAGATGCAGCGTTTCCGGCACCATCTCCTGCCGTTTGCCCGGCATCTGTGCCTCCACCTGTGCCTCCATCTGCCGCCGGTGGAGCATCCTGCCCTGCAGCAGCATCTCCTCCGGAAACCTCTCCTCCCATATCTCCACCGGCAGCACCCGGATCAGGAGCAGCATCTCCTGCATCAGCACCGGCAGCAACATACCCTGTATCAGCTGCCCCGGCATCACTTCCGTCTTCTTCTGCCCACACAGAAAGCCCTGATGCAAGCAAGGTTACTGTCAGCAGCCCGGTTACTGCCATTCTCCGGGTTTTTTTTATATTCATACGTAAATTTCTCTTCATCTGTAACTCCTGTACGGAAGAATGCATCATTTATTCTTCCTGATTCATTTTTTCAGCAGTCACCTGCAGAAGCAAAGCCTGCTGCACGCTTTCCTATTGTTGATTACTTTCTTAAATACGCCGGCAAAACAGGTTCAATATCCACATGATAGCCTTTTCGATCAAAGGAAACGGTAACCCATTTGCCAATTACCTCCTGTCCCGGATATTCCGGAAGCTCACGACTGGTAAACTCTTCTGTCTTTCCTGTTTCCGGATCGGTATATCTGCAAATGATGTAATAGGTCGCTTTCTCATTCGGGTTTCTCAGGTTCCGTGTAATTCCCAGTACCGAAGCCCGTACCGGCTCCCGGGTCTTCCATCTGAACTCCGGAAGTCCCGAACCGATTCGCTCCTTCAGACTCTGCAGCTCCTCTCTGTCTATCCCTTCACCGGTAACCAGCCATAATCCGGGAAATGCCAGAATAGCAGCAATTATGCTTCCTGCCGTCAGCAGCAGGGACTTTTCCATATATAAGCCTCCCAGGAATCCGACAGCTACAGATACCGCTGCTGCTGCCAATAGTATAATTCCTAAAGCCATTTTTTGTCCGCCATGTTTACTGTCTTTCATCTTTCACTCCATTTTCCTGTGATCATCGGATTTTTTCTTCAGATCTGCCATCTCGATCCTATCCCGCAGTCCAAATATATGATTTAATTTCAGCGTCTCAATACAGCTGCAGTATTTGTCTGTTGCACAGATAATGAAGGCTTCTCTGCATTTCGGTACAGAACGAATGGTCAGAGGCCACATATGACTGCGAATCACATTTTTCTCTTTTCCTGTCAGCTGAAAATAATGCATTGCATTTTTACATGCAGCCTCCGGATGTGTAAATCCATGACGCTTACGCTCCGGTTTTCCATCGTGCCAGTCATATAAAAAAAAGTCATGCAGAATCGCACTTCTTACCAAAGCCTTTTCATCCGCATGAAGCCGAAGCTTTGCATTCAGCATATAACTGGTTCTGGCAACATTAGCACAATGTGCCATTGTAGTCGTTGTTCCATGCTGCATAAAATGATTCATACGGCAAATCGGTTCCTTCTTTAAATAAGGAGTCACCAGATCCTGATAGGCTTCTTCCCGTATCCTCCGTCTGTTTTTTCTGGCATTTATGCCATGTAACTCAGATATCAGTTTCATATACATGTCCTTATTCATTTTTTCAGTTGCATGTACTGCACCTTTGGTGCCGAACATTTTCTATTGTACTCTACTTTTATTTTTACGAAAAGAAAACTTTTTATAAAATAAAAAAAGTGCCTTGTTCCGGAATCGAACCAGAGACACGTAGATTTTCAGTCTACTGCTCTACCAACTGAGCTAACAAGGCACAAAATATAAAAAGCAGTGAATACTCACTGCTATGTTGTAATACATACCTTCAAAACTGAATACACATTTCCATACCTTTATGAGGATGGCCAAAG
>JAUNAK010000095.1 GCA_030527665.1 Eubacteriales bacterium | reverse complement strand
AAGGCAGTCGAAGAACCGGCAGCCGAGGAGCCAAAGGCAGTTGAGGAGCCGAAAGCAGCCGAAAAACCGGCCGCAGAGGAACCGAAAGCCGAAACACCGAAGGCAGCCGGGAAAAAAGCTCCTGCAGCAGAGCTCAAAGAAGCAGAGAAGAAGCCGGCAGAGGACAAAGAGGATCTTGTAGGTGCTCCGAAGGTTGGAAAGGTTGAGATGTATCGACTTTACAACAAGAATACCGGTGAGCATTTTTATACCGGTAATCTGGTAGAGAGAGATAACCTGTCCTATCTGGGCTGGACCTATGAAGGCGTTGGCTGGATCGCACCGTCTACATCCAAGACACCGGTATATCGTCTGTATAACAAAAATGCAGGTGATCATATCTATACGACCAGTGCGGTCGAGAGAGATACACTGGTTGGTGCAGGCTGGACGTATGAGATGATCGCATGGTATTCCGCAGACGGCGGAATCAATCCGGTCTATAGACAGTACAATCCGAATGCACAGACAGGAACACACAACTTTACCATCGACGGCAATGAGGACAAGTCCCTTGGGAATGCGGGATGGAAGAGAGAAGGCATCGGCTGGTATGCCATGGAGCTGTTCGACGGAATCATCCGCAATCCGATCACCAAGAAGGACGGATGTGACTGGTCAGCTGTTTTTGATTACAAGTATTATCTGAAAAACAATGCGGATGTAAAGGCTGCAGCAGGCGGTAATCCGAACCTGGATGCGGTTGCACTGAACCATTTCGTTAACAGCGGAACAAAAGAGCAGCGTCAGGGTAATGCATCCTTCGATGAGAAGAGCTACCGTTATGCAAACCCGGATCTGCGTCAGGCCTTCAAGAGTGATTTCCAGGCTTACTACAGACACTACTGTGAGAAGGGTAAGAACGAAGGCAGAACGACCAGGGGTGTCAGCCATATGCAGAAACCGACGACCGTATATAAGGGAATCGATCTTTCTGATATTTATGATTATGATTATTTCCTGGAGCATCAGCTGCATATTTCTCATCAGCTGGGAACCGATAACGATACCGAGCTGATCGAGTACTTTGCCGAGCAGGGTATGAAGCTGAATATGGCTGCAAAGGCATCCTACAGCCAGGATCGTTACAAAGAGCTTTATGATCTGGTTCATCCGGATCCGATCAAACAGAGAGCACAGGGCTACTCCAGTCCGACCGGCTGGCTGATTCTGGTCGATAAGAGCCGTTTCACAACAAAGATCTTCCGTGGATCTCAGGGCAACTGGGAGACCGTATATGAGATCGAAGTTGGTGTCGGCAAGACCGAGACCGAGACCGTAGAGGGTGTATTCTCTCTGGGAACCAAGCAGCTGTATTTCGACAGCTGGGGCGACGGTTATCAGATCCGTCTCTGGTATGCAACACAGATCTATGGCGGCTATCTGTTCCATTCCACCGTTTACGCACCGGAAGACGGTCCGTATCATCTGTGGGATGACCGTGTAGGTATCAAGATCTCTCACGGCTGTGTACGTATGCACATCCAGGATGCAAAGTGGATCTATGATAATGTACCGGGCGGTACAACAATTGTTGTTTATTCATAACAGCGGTCATGCAGTCTGACTGTATGACAAACCGGGATCCAATTCCGGAGAGGTCAGCGGAAGCTGATCCGAATCCGGCCTCAGGTCGCGCAGAGCACGATCGGAACGGATCCTGAAAATAAACGAATGATGAAGGTTATCAAGTAATGAGGGATATGAATAAGAAAAACAAATTCATACTTTCGGTTCTGGTAGCAGTTTATGTACTGGCGGCGATTTTTATCGTCGCCAGTACTTCTGCTAAGATGTTTAAACTGGCAAAATGCATTGTTTTTGCACCGGGAGTATTCTATGTGGTGTATATTTGTAAGCAGGGAGTAAGCGGATCTCTTGCCAAACTGAAAAAACACTGGCAGAGTGTGCTTCTGCTTCTGATCCTTGAAGCGGTGCTTGCTGCCTACCAGTATTATTTTGTATATCAATTGCAGCTGATCTCCGATTTTTACATTCAGGTAAAGCTGGTATTACTGTCTGTCTTTATGGGAATGATCGAAGTATTCTTTTTTCTGTACAAGATCTGCCATGTAAAAATCGAGCATATATGGGCTGCGGCCGCGCTGGTGACCGGGATGATCTTTATTCTTATCCTTCCCGTTCAGAGTATTCCGGATGAACCTGCGCATATGGAAACCGCTTATGCGATCTCCAATCATATCCTCGGAATTCCGGATGTGGGTGACGGCTATCTGCTGATGCGCCGGGATGATGCGGAGTATCCGCTGGATACCCTGTATAACCGGGAGGAGCTGAAAGAGTTCTGGTTCTCTCTGAATAAGCATGTGGAACAGGAGGAACTGGTTCCGGCAGTCAGAGGCAATCTGGGAACCCATACATTCCAGCATCTGATGCCGGCTCTCGGACTGACGCTGGGACGTCTGCTGAAGATGAGTACGGCAGGTGCCTATACCCTGGGACGCATTTTTGCGCTGCTTACCTATATACTGCTGACATGGCTGTCGATCCGGCTGCTTCCCTTCGGAAAAATGCTGCTGTTTACGATCGCGCTTATGCCGATGAGCATGCAGATGGGCATGTCCTATTCTTATGATTCGCTGCTGATCCCGTTATCCTGGCTGATCCTCAGCATTACCCTGCATCTTGCCTATCCGGAAAAAGAACAGCAGAGAGCCAAAAAGGCATGGCTGCTTCCGGCGGCTTCCGCAATTTGTGAGATCCTGCTGATCCTGCAGAAGGATGGGGCGTATATCATTTTTGCTTTCGTACCGGCGGTCATTTTCTTTGCGAGATGGAAAAAAGACCGCAGGGCTGCATGGACCGGAGCAGGACTGGTTTTGATCGGACTGCTTGCATTTGTGGCACCAAGAATGGTACACTCGGAAAAAGTACGTCAGGAGCCGGAGGCCTGGGTCATCGAACAGGCAGCACTTGTACAGGAACGCAGCGATCAGATCGCTGTCGAGAGAGAGGCAAGACTGTCCGGAACCGAAGCGGCTCCTGCAGATACGGCTTCAACGTCGTCGGAATCTGCTTCGGTATCGTCGGAAGCAGCCTCGGCAGAGGAGGTTTCCGCAGAGAGTTCTTCCGTAATCGCGGAAGTGCAGGAGACGGCTGCTGTACAGACAGAGGCTGCTTCTCAGGAAGCATCTGCAGAGCAGAAAGAAACGACCGAACAGGAAAGAGCAGCTTCTTCGCAGTCGTCTGTGGAGGCGGCTTCGGAAGAAGGAGCAGGGCAGCTGTCGGCAGCCTACTATGATGAGGCAGAGAAGTTTTCCGCCGGCGAACTGCTTCGGGACCGCCGGACACTCTGGCTTGTTCTGTACAACACACTGATCACCTTTGATTCCTACTATCTGGAATCGGCGATCGCCAGTCCGCTTGGATGGCTGTCGGTGACGATCAGCCGACTGATCATATACGCATGGCTTGTCCTTCTGATTTTGTCGGCACTCATGCGAAAGGAGCAGCTGAAGAATGGAAAGTATCTGAACCGGTGGAACCGGCTGTGGCTTGCCTTTGTGGGCATCGGCGGTGTACTGATGATCCTGGCAGCAATGCTGCTGTTTTATTCACCGAAGAGTCATATGCGGATCGAAGGTGTACAGGGACGGTATCTGATTCCGTTTTTCCTTCCGTTCCTGTTCTGTCTGCAGTCGGAATCGATCACTGCAAAGGCGGAAGACATCGACTGGAAGATCGTATCGGCCGTCTGTACCTGTCTGTATTTTACAGTGGCATGGATCATTCCGTGACATGCTGCGCGGATCACTTTTTTACGTCTGTTTAACAGTTGAATGCGCGGATCACGTAAGCGGGTTTGCGTGCATTGCCGCAGGTCTGTGAGATAAACGCTCTGCACCGACGAATCTGCATCGACTTATATACTATAGAGAAACGGAGCAATCCGATCTGAACTGGATGGAGGTTTTTTATGTGTGAAATATCCGTAATCGTACCTGTGTATCAGGTAGAAGCCTATATCGGACGATGTCTGGAGAGTATTCTCCGGCAGACCTTTACGGACTATGAGATCATCATCGTGGATGATAACGGAAAAGACCGGAGTATGGATATCGTCCGTAAATACAGAAGAAAGTATCCGGATAAATTTCGGATCCTGATCAACGACGGCAACCAGGGACTCGGCGTAGCCCGTGACAACGGAATGTCTGTTGCATCCGGAACCTTCATTACCTTTGTGGACAGTGATGATTACCTGTCTCCGGATTATCTGGAACGCTATTATAACGCAATTATGAAGCCGGGAGAGGGAGGCAGACCCAGGGATCTGGTTGCCGGCGGCTTTCTCCGTGCTTCCGGCAAGAAGATCAAAGCTTTTCCGGCAAATAAAAGGGATCCTTGGTATCTCTGGATGAATGTCAATGCCTGGGGCAAGCTCTACCGCCGTTCTTTCCTGGAGGAACATCAGATCACCTTCCGTGGTGTGCGGCAGTATGAGGACGGACAGTTTGCCTACTACTGCCTGCTGGCCGATCCGGAAGTGCATATCATAAAGTATGAAGGCTATTTTTACTGTGATAATCCCAATTCCATTACGACTGCGAAAAAAGACCGTACGCCGTATTTTCTGGAATATGTAGAACAGTGCAGAGGATTTCTGGAGGAAGCCGATATTCCGGACGAGAAATGGGAGATCGTTCAGTACTGCTGGACACAGGCACTGACCGTGAATCTTCTGTATAACGGCAAGGGCTGCGGCCGCCGGCGGATGATCGATGATCTCTATCCGGCCTATGACCAGATGATGCATGTACTGAGCGGTGATGTACCTTTAAGTGCAGCCATTTCTCTGAAAACAGGTACGCCCGGTGTAAAGGCAGGAACCGGAAGAAGTGCGGTGCGGAAGAGCCGCAACTTCTACGGACAGGTAACCGCCAACCGGTTTGTGAACCTGCGTATACCGAAATCGGAACCGACGAAAAGCAAATGGGCATGTCGGATCGTTATGGCTGTCCGTACACAGGGAATGGATGAGTTTCTGTTCCGTCTGGTATCTCACATGTAAGGGAAATATATATGAAACTGGATGAAATACATAAAATAGAACTGGATATACTGCTGGATTTTGACCGGCTTGCAAAGAAAAACGGACTTCGGTATTATCTGTCCTGCGGCACGCTTCTGGGCGCTGTACGGCATAAGGGATTTATTCCCTGGGACGATGACATCGATCTGATGATGCCGCGCCCGGATTATGAGAAACTGATCCGCCTGGAAGCGGAGCAGGATCCGCAGGCACGTTACCAGCTGGTATCCTGGAAAAACGGACGGTCCGCTTATCCGTTCCTGAAAATGGTGGACAGCTATACCACGATCAAGGAAAAATATATGCGGGAAGATGCACTGCAGAGCGTGTGGATCGATATTTTTCCGCTGGACGGAATGCCGGATGATGACAAAAAGATCCGCCGGACGATCCGCCGGATCAATTTTTACCGCAATCTGCTTCTGCTTGCCGCTTCGGATCCGAATAAGGGAACCACACCGCTGATGCGGCTGATCAAGAGGATCCTCGTTCCGATCTGCCGGAAGATGAATATCGGCAGGATCTGTGACAAGATCGATGCACTTGCTTCTGCGGTTCCGTTTGAAAAGGCGAAGTGGATCGGTGATTATGTCTGGAACGAGGGCATGAAGGAGAAGATGCCCAAGACCATTCTGCAGGCAGAGGATATTCTGTTTGAGGACCGGTATTTCCCGGCACCTGCCAACAGGGATGAATATCTGACCAGATACTTTGGGGATTATATGCAGCTGCCGCCGGAGGATCAGCGGATCCCGCATGATTTTGAGGTGAGCTGGAACCGGAAGGTCAATGAAGGAAGCAATTAATTCGTAAATTTCGAAACGGTTCTGTGATACTAAACGGCTCTGCAGAAGGCAGGCAGGATAGAATAGCAGAATACGGAAGGAACAATCATGAAAAATGCATCGAATCTGCATACCTTTGCGGTATGTGCCTATAAGGAAAGTGAATATCTGGAGGCGTGTATCCGGTCATTGATGAATCAGAAGCAGCGGAGCAGGATCATCCTGTGCACGTCCACGGATTCGGAGTTTCTTCGGAACATGGCAAAAAAATATGCACTTCCCTATTATGTAAAAGACGGGGCATCGGATCTGGCGGATGACTGGAATTTTGCCTATTCCATGGCGGACACCCCCTATGTGACCATTGCACACCAGGATGATGTTTACGTACCCGGTTATACGGAACGCATGATCGCTGATCTGGAAGCGGATGCAGATGCATTGATCTGGTTCTGCCATTATTTTGAGATCCGGGGAGGCGAGGATGTCTATGCCGACCGCAATCTGGATATCAAGAAAACGCTGCTGCTTCCGCTGAAAAGCAGGAGACGCCGCGGCAGTACGTTCTGGAAACGCCGTGTACTGTCCATGGGAAATCCGATCTGCTGTCCGGCTGTGACCTATGTAAAAGCACGGCTGCCGGAGCGGCCGTTCCATTCCGGCATGAAAAGCAATGTAGATTGGGAAACATGGGAAGCATTTACACACATTTCCGGTTCTTTCGTGTATAATGAACAGCAGCTGATGGGACATCGGGTACATGAGGACTCTACAACAACGGAGATCATCCGGTCCAATACCAGAACTCTGGAGGATCGGGCAATGCTGGACAGGTTCTGGCCGAAACCGGTGGCGGGACTGATCAACCATGTCTACAAAAATGCGGAAAAGTCCAATCAGATCGAAAAATAAATAAACTCAGTAGGTGAAAAAAGATGAAACTGCTCCTGATCATACCGGCTTATAATGAGGAAGCCAATATTGAAAAGGTTGTTGAGAAAATTAAGAACGAATATCATGAGTATGACTATGTGGTGATCAATGACGGATCCATGGATCATACGTCTGAGATCTGCCACAGCAGAGGCTATAATGTGATCGACCATCCGGTCAATCTGGGACTGGCCGGTGCTTTTCAGACCGGTATGAAATATGCCTGGAAACACGGCTATGACTGTGCGATCCAGTTTGATGCCGACGGACAGCATCGTCCGGAATTCATCAAGGGAATGGCGGAGGAACTGGAAAAGGGACACGATGTGGTGATTGGTTCCCGTTTTGTAAGCGAGAAGAAACCGTTTACCGCCCGTATGATGGGAAGCCGGCTGATCGCCGGAGCAATTCGGCTGACGACCGGCAAGAAGCTTACCGATCCCACCTCCGGCATGCGTTTATATGGAAGAAATGTCATTCAGGCTTTCGCCGACAATATGAATTACGGACCGGAACCGGATACGATCTCCTATCTGCTGAAAAAAGGATGCCGGATCGAAGAGGTTCAGGTTACCATGGCCGAGCGTGAGGCGGGAGAGAGCTATCTGAATTTCGGAAGATCGGTCAGCTATATGTGCCGCATGCTGCTGTCCATCCTGATCATTCAGGGATTCCGAAAATAAAGGAGAGGAAGAAACTATGAGTATTGCATTACGAGTCGTGCTGCTGGCAACAGCCGTTCTGACATTTATTTTTATGCTTCGCAGAATTCGGAGATCCAAACTGCAGATCGAGAGTGCACTGTTCTGGATCCTGTTCAGTCTGCTGCTGATCGTGATCGGTCTGTTTCCGGGAATCGTTATTGCAGCGGCGAATCTGCTGGGGGTCTATTCACCCACCAATCTGCTCTTTGCCTTTTTGTTCTTTGTGCTTCTGGTCAAATTGTTCACGCAGACGATGGAGATCTCCGTTCTGCAGGAGAAGCTTCTGAAGCTCAGCCAGCGGATCGCTCTGGACAATTATGAGGAGCAGGAACTGCTGAAGGAGAAGGATAAGCATTGAAAAACAAACCAATAAAACAGAAATCTTTACAGAGGAATGCGCTTTTGAATGTCATACGAAATGTGATGTCACTGGCCTTTCCTCTCATTTCATTTCCGTACATATCCAGGACGCTCCAGCCGGAGGGAGTAGGCTCTTTTCAGTTTGCCAACTCCATTATCTCGTATTTTCTGCTGATCTCCGGTCTGGGAATTACGACTTATGCGGTGCGGGAGGGTTCCCGGTTTCGGAAGGATCCGGAGAAAATGAACCGGTTTGCCAGCGAAGTATACTCCATGAATCTGTATTCCACGCTGGCAGCGTATGTGCTGCTGGGACTTTGCATTCTGCTTTCCGAAAAGCTGCGCGGCTATTATGTGCTGCTGCTGATCCTTTCGGCGGAGATGCTGTTCATTACGCTGGCAAAGACCTGGGTATACAATATTTTTGAAGACTTTACCTTTATGGCACTGGCTGCGATCGGCGTGCAGGCAGCGGCACTGATCGCCATGTTTCTGTTCGTACATTCCCCGGCGGATGCCTGGAAATATGCCTGGGTTTCGGTACTTTCCTACACCGGTGACGGCATCTTCATGCATTTTTACTCCAGACGGTATGTGAAACTGCATTTTGTACCAAAGCCGCCGGCAAAGCACTGGAGACCGGTATTTGTGGTTTT
The DNA here is from genome assembly GCA_030527665.1 of Eubacteriales bacterium. GTDB lineage: Bacteria > Bacillota > Clostridia > Lachnospirales > Lachnospiraceae > Bilifractor. The sequence continues at coordinate 1,003 of JAUNAK010000095.1, read as the reverse complement.
TGCCATGACGATCGGAACGACGATCTATGTAAGTGCGGATCTGACCCTGCTTGGCTGGATCTGCGGTGACTATGTAAACGGCCAGTATGCAACAGCGGCAAGTATCTACAAGATCGTGAAAGGCGTGCTTGTGGCGGTGATCATGGCCGTTATTCCGCGCTTCTCCTATTTTGTCGGCAAGGCTCTGGAAGCTTCCGGAAGAGGGGACGGGGAGGAATGCCGCAAACGAGAAGCAGAGGCAAAGAAACTGGCAGACTCCCTGCTGGAGAGCATGCTTGTTCTGTGTCTTCCCGCCATGGTCGGCCTGTTCTGTATGAGTGAAGCCATCGTCGGGATCTTTGCCGGAGACGGATATGCCCGTTCGGTCATGCCGCTGCGTCTGCTGAGTCTGGCACTGGTATTTGCCGTGTTTGAGACCTTTTATGCAAGCTGTATCCTTATTTCTTATAAGAAGGAAATGGTCGTTATGCGTGCAACCTTCATCAGCGCAGGCATCAATGTAGTCCTGAATCTGCTGTTGATCCCGCTTCTGCAGGAAAATGCAGCGGCGGTCACAACGATCGCGGCGGAGATTGTCATGCTGGTCATTTCCCGGCGGGCGGCAGGGAAGGTGATGAAAACCAGACTATCCATACCGACACTGCTGAAAACACTGGTCGGCTGCGCACTGATCGCCGGCTGCTGTATCGGCATTCATATGATGGGGGTGGGAGAGATCCCCGAACTGCTGCTGGCGGTTCCGGTCTCGATCCTGCTCTACGGAATCACAGAGCTGCTTCTGAAAAATCCGGTCATCCTGCAGGGATGGAAGTCCATACGGAAGCTATAAATAACAGAAATAACAAAGCAATACAAGCGATGAAGTAAAAGAAGCGATAAATTAGTAGATACGCTAAAATAGCAGAAGCGATAAAATAACAGACACGATCAGATACAGAAGACAGAAAACCGGAAACATGCACCGGACAGAGGTGAGAGCCTTTGACCGGTGCATGTTTTTTTG
>JAUNAK010000094.1 GCA_030527665.1 Eubacteriales bacterium | reverse complement strand
ACAAACAATTATTCCTGGGACATTAAAATCCCCAAGAATGCTGAAAGGACGCGATCCTTGACGAATCGCGCCCCAACTATTGACTTAGAACCGCAAAAATCCCCCTTACACAGATGCAGGCTGTTTGCCTTATCTGCGTAAGGGGGATCTATTATCAACTTCTGTTGACCGGTCCTGCCTGTTAATCAGGCTTCTTCCAGTATTTCTTCCATTCCTTCACCCGCTGCATCTTCCGCATTGGAAAATACACAGGTTCTCTTCATTGCTACCGAACAAGCCAGATCTCCGATTACATTGCAGCAGGTAGCACCTGCATCAGCAAGAACGTTTACACTGACATACATACCCATGATTCCTGCCGGAAGTCCTGCAATGGCAGAGAGGGCAGCAAATGTAGCGATGGCGCTGTTCGGTACACCGGGAGCACCGATACTGAGCAGGGTATTGCTGATAAGCACGACTGCCAGCAGACTGTACGGAATATCCGTTCCTGTGGCATTTGCAAAAAATACGATCATAAAGGACATCAGAATGGACACCGCATCCATGTTGATCGTCGCACCAAGCGGCAGTGACAGAGAGGAGATCTCATTGGGAACTCCCATCTCATCGGTACACTGCTTACTGATCGGAAGTGTAGCAGAACTGGAGGCTGTTCCGAAAGCATTCAGTGCAGCCGGAAGAATGGTCACAAAGAATGTCTTCATACTGAAGTGTCCAAGTCCTTTTACGATCAGCACACCGTAAACGATAAAAATATACAATGCGTAAGTAACATACAGAATGATCATTACCTTTGCAAGAGAAAGGATCGTTGCCAGTCCGTTGGCATGTACGGTACCTGCCAGAGAACAGAATACACCGATCGGGGTAACATACATAACTGCGGAAACGATCTTTACCGCGATCTCATTGACCGATTCGCAGAGTGCAAGGAACGGATCCGCCTTCTCACCGAGTGCCAGGCAGGCAATTCCGATAATGATGGCAAAAACCAGAACCTGCAGCATATTTCCTTCTACAAAGGACTGGAACGGGTTTGCCGGAATCAGATTTTTGACCGTATCAAGCAGATTGGTAAAACCTACCGCATCTACGTCCGCATTCTTCATTTCGATTGCTACACCGGAACCGATGTTCAATGCCTTCGGCAGTACCAGACCGATCAGACTGGCCAGCAATGTGGTTCCTACATAATACAGCAGCGCCTGTCCGCCCACCTTACCGGTTGCGGATACGCTTCCGATTCCCTTGATTCCCACGATCAGTGAACAGAATACCAGCGGATAGATCATCATCGTCAGCGCATGCAGATACATTGTACTGATCAGACCTGTTACCGGTTCCAGCCATACAGGCATGACCGCTCCGAAGATCGCGCCAAGGATCAAACCTGCAAGGATCGCAATACTGAGAGTAATCGCTTTCCTGTTGGAAGATACAATTTTACTTTTTTTGTTGCTCATTTCCCACTATCTCCTCTTAAATACTATTACCGAAGAAATTATAGCAGAAAAGCGTGAGGATTTCTGTAATTTTTTTACAAAATCTACATATTCTCTAGAAATACTTCGATTTATCTTATCAGCACGACTTCAGATACAAAAACATTGGATCATCCGCTCCTCCTATTCGTTATGTGCCTGTTCTCCATACAGAGCGCACTATATCACTCACATAAAATGGCGAGCCGAAGAATAACCGTCATATAAATGACCGTTTTCTCCGGCTCGCCCTGTATTTTATTATTCAAAATATACGAAAGGATCTTCTGTCCTGCTTATATTCGCTGCCTGTGCAGAATCATTTTACACCGTACCAGGCAATTCCCTCTGCTTTCCATCCGACTCTTACCAGATAATTATTCTCTGATTTGCTGGATGTAAAGTTATGAGATCCGACTTTTGCATTGGGGTTGTACTGACGGTAGATCGGAACGCCCTTGTTATCATCGGAATACCAGCCGATACCCTCATATTTCCATTTTGCTCTTACAAGCATGTCTTTCTCGCCTTTATTGGTGGTGTAATGATGGTCACCGCTGTTCGGATTGTACAGACGGTATACCGGTGTGTTTGACTTAACCGGTGCTTTCCAGCTGACACCTTCATATTTCCAGCCAATAGCTTTCAGATGATTACGTTCTGCTGCATTTGCGGTATAGAAATGCTCTCCGCTGTTCGGATTATACATACGGTACATGGCTTTAGTTGCAGTTACTGAGCTGAATTTAAATGAGTATATTCCGGTACCATAATTACGAGCAACAGCAAGATAATAGGTTCCTTTCTGAAGCGTAAGATTCTCTGAAACGCTGCTGTATCCCAGCTCACTTTTCCAAGATGGAGCACTGCTATAGACTCTTTCACCCGATGTTTTATGGATATAGTAATCAATGTGATCCACATATGCCGTTGCCTTAAAAGTAATATTCATTGCTTTATTCAGCGTAAGTTTGTAATAATCTCGCTCATCATTTTTTGCGATCTGTCCCTTATACTGTTTATTCAAAGCAATTTTCTGGGCACTGTCCATAGAATTGTTGGTTCCCCATCCACTTTCAGTGAAAGATTCACCTGCACCGGTAAAACTCAGTTTAAATGAGTAGTTGCCAGTATCATCAAAGCGTTTTGACGCAACAAAATAATAGGTTCCCTTTGTCAGATCAATCGTATTATTAAGAAAACCAATTCCGGTAGAATCATTATGGTAACAAGTCTGCCCCCATATATTTTCACCATCTGCATTATAAATATTATACTGAATCCTGTAAAAATATGACGTAGCACTGATTTTCAGTCTTCCTGAAGAAGGAAGTGTAACTCGATAGAAATCCGCAGAGTCATTGTATGCGATCTGTCCCTTATATGTTTTTCCAAAGCTAACAGCCTTTGCTGCACCCATAGAATTATTCGTTCCATTACCGCTTTCTGTAAAAGTTTCACCCGCACTTGTAAACTTTACCTTGAAGTTATAACTACCGTAACCGTCCCGACGTCCTTCAACAACAAAATAATAGGTTCCCTTTGTCAAATCATATGAAAATGAATTTGTACTCATTTTTGTTGTATCATTCCAGTATACTGTATTCTCATAATATCGATTACCACTCGCATCATAAAAAAGATAACCCACTCTATAAATAGAAGCATTGGCCGAGACTTCGATACGTCCTGAAGACGGTAAGGTAATCTTGTAGAAATCACTTCTATTTGAGGTAGAAATATTTCCGGTATACTTTTTGTTAAACTGAATGGATTTCGCACTGGAAAAATTATCTCCCAGCAGTGCTTCATCAGCCGTCTCTTCGGAATCAGACTCAACAACTTCCGTTACGTCTTCCTCCTCTGCGGCAACTTCCAATTCAGTCTCTTCCTCGTCCTCTGTCTGCGGAATTTCAACATCGCTCTCTTCAAAAACGATGGCATCTTCCCCGTTTTCTTCTCCGGCAGTTTCATCTTCAGTAGCAGCCTCTTCCGTTTCTTCCGTTTCTTCTGTTACTTCGTCAAAAACGATTTCCTGCTCTTCTCCGACCGGCTCGTCTGCGCGTACAGTTGAAGCACCTGCTCCAAGTGAAGTCACAGCCATGGAAACAGCCAGCAGAACAGCCAATACTTTTGCTTTTTTCATAATGTTCCCCTTCTCCTTAGGTAAAAATCAACAGTCTTTTTTATAGTAAACCTTATCAGCAGAATTCGCAATCCTCAGGAATGCATCTGTCTGCCGGTTCCTTATGCAGTTACTTTACCATGTTCGACCAGAGAACGTATTTTTTCTGACGAACGGATGATATCTACTGATGAATGACACTTTTTTATATAAAATTCTGTGTCAGCACATCGAAGACACCTCTGGTCGTCAGGCGCAGTGTCGGAATAACGGACAGGGACATAAAACTCAGTGTCATAAACGGATCGATGCCGTGGCTGACACCCAGCTCGAAAGCAGCTGCCTTTGCAGCTTCCAGATCCCGGTTTACGTTTACCAGACTGTCTTCACTCATCAAACCGGCGATCGGAAGTGCCAGCTCGGCCTTTACCTCTCCTTTGTCTACAACAACGATACCGCCGTGATTCTCCGTTACCCGGTTCACTGCTGCTGCCATATCCGCTTCGTTGGTACCGACAACAATGATGTTGTGGCTGTCATGGGAGATACTGGTGGCAACCGCTCCGGAACGCAGTCCATATCCCTGCAGATAGCCGATACCGATATGACCGGTATTGTGATGCCGTTCTACAACGCCCATCTTCAGGATATCCTTTTCCGTATCGATGGCAGATGCATAGCCTCTGTCCTCGGATACGATCTCCCCGGGAACCAGACCGATCACGCCGCGGGGACGGTTGATCTGAAAATTCTCTGCCGTCATCGATGCCAGATGGAAGGTGTTGTGTGCCTGTTTGACCAGATAAGGGTCGATCTCCGGAAGGTCGAAGTCCCGAACCTTTCCGTCCGCATACATCAGCCGGCCTTTTTTGTAGACCTTTTCGATATGGAAATCATCAAAGTTATCGATCACAACAAAGTCTGCCAGATATCCAGGTGCAATGGCTCCGCGATTGTTCAGCAGGAAATAGCGTGCCGCACTGTGACAGGCAACCCGAACAGCAAGGATCGGATCCACGCCGGCCTGAATGGTCTTCTTGACGATGTAATCGATATGGCCAAGCTCCAGAAGGTCACTGGGATGCTTGTCATCGCAGCAGAACATGATCCGGTCTGCATACTGTTCCGTAATGATCGGAAGCAAAGCCTCCAGATTATGTGCTGCGGTACCCTCACGGATCATAATAAACTGACCGAGACGCAGTTTTTCCAGCGCATCCTCGACCGTCGAACACTCATGATCCGAATACACACCGGCGGAAACATAGGCATTCAGATCATACCCGGTGATTCCCGGTGCATGTCCGTCGATCTTCTTGTGATGCGCCTGTGCAGCAACGATCTTCTCCACGGTTGCCGAATTGCCGTTGATGACACCCGGATAGTTCATCATCTCTGCCAGTCCCTGTACGCGGGGATGGTCATAGAAGGAATCGATGCTGTGATAATCCAGAATGGCTCCGCTCTCATCCATCGGCGTTGCCGGTACGCAGGACGGCAGCATGAAACGGGCATCCACCGGCAGCTCTTCGGTTGCCTGCAGCATGTATTCGATTCCGCTTCCTCCCATGACATTGGCAATCTCATGGGGATCGGTGATAACGGTCGTGGTTCCGTGCGGAAGCACAGCCCTCGCAAATTCCCAGGGAGCCACCAGAGCACTCTCCAGATGGATGTGCGCATCGATAAATCCGGGCAGAACGATCTTGCCCGTCATATCTACTTCTTCCAGCCCGCTGTAGTTTCCCAATCCCACGATCAGACCTTCCGCCACTGCAATATCACACTGACAGATCTCCTTTGAAAAAACATTGACATATGCTGCATTCTTCAGTACCAGATCTGCTTTCTCCCGTCCGGCAGCCACCTCAATGATATGAAGCTTCTTATTCAGTTTGCGGTTGATCCGACCGGTATAACTCTCTTTTCCCTTCATGTCCTGCTCCCTCTTGCATGTTATATGAGTATTTTCGCTTTACGTTCTGCAGATTTCCTGCCCAAACACTTTCGGCACACATAGGATTTGCAATAACGTTTCATTCGTACACAGCTGACCGCCTGTCAATTCTTTAAGGCAGCGATCTCTCCTCGGATCCAGTCCAGCACCTCCGGCAGACCTTCGCCTGTTTTTGCACTGATTGGAAAGATCTTCGCTTTCGGATTCAGACTGAGGATCCGCTCCCGGACCTTCTCCATGCTGAAATCAAAATAGTCCATGGTGTCGATCTTGTTGATCAGTACCACGTCACTGGTGCTGAACATCAGCGGATATTTCAGCGGCTTATCGTCTCCTTCCGGGACGCTCAGCAGCATGATCCGCTTATGAGCACCGGTATCAAATTCCGCGGGACAGACCAGATTGCCGATATTCTCCAGAATAAGCAGATCCAGTCCTTCCGTATCGTATTCCAGAAGTGCCCGGCTTACCATATCCGCATCGATGTGGCACAGACCGCCGTTATGGATCTGCAGCGTTTCCACACCGGTCGCATCAGCGACCTTGCCGGCATCGATGCTGCTCTCGATATCCACATCCATCTCTCCGATCCGAAACTCTCCTTTCAGCGCATTGATGACTGCGGAAAGTGTCGTCGTTTTGCCGCTTCCCGGTCCGGACATCACATTCAGAAAAAGCGTTCCCTGCTCCTTCAGCTGCTCACGGATCATATCTGCCGCCAGATCATTGGCGGCGGTTATACTTTCATGTATCTCGATTACACGTACTTCTGCCATGTTGTCTCCTGCTGTCTGTTATTTTGTATTCCACGCGCGTATCTGCTCCAGCAGATACTCTGCCAGTTCCCGAACCCCTTCTCCGGTCTTTGCCGAAATGTAGAAGATCCGGATCTCCGGATTGCAGGCACGGGCATAGGATTCCATCCGTTCCTTATCGAAATCAAATACCGGAAGGGCATCGATCTTGTTCACGACCAGCACGCTGCATTCCCTGTACATCAGTGGATATTTAGCCGGCTTGTCATCTCCCTCCGGGACACTGAGAATCGTCAGATTGATCTGTGAACCGGTGTCAAACTCTGCCGGACAGACCAGATTGCCGATATTTTCCAGCACGATAAAATCCAGATCATCCCGGTCGAAGGCGCGGATTCCCTGACGGGTCATATCCGCATCCAGATGACACATCCCTCCGGTGTGCAGCTGGATCGACGGAACACCTGCCTCCTGCATGGTTTTTGCATCCACATCCGAATCGATATCCGCCTCCATGACACCCCAATGAATCTCCGGTGCCAGATATCGGTTCAATGCCAGCAGCGTGGTTGTCTTGCCGCTTCCCGGTGAGGACATCAGATTCATCAGACAAATCCGCTTTTCCTTTAATTCCCGGCGAAGTGACCCCGCATCCGCCCGGTTATCCTCCAGAATCGATTCCTTCAGTTCAATTACCTGTACATTATTCATATTGTATTCTTCCGTTTATCTCTATCTATTTCTTATTTTCTGAACAGACCGCCCAGAATTCCGCGTCCGAGGCTTGCTCCCAGATTTCCGCCCAGAGTCTTGCCGAATTTTCCGCCTACACTGCCGCCCACGGTCTTTCCGACCTCACGGCCGATAGTTCCGGCTGCCGTCTTCGCTACGCTGCCAACGGCGTTCTTGCGGCGTCTCTCCGCAGCTTCCTTCTCACGCTCCGCCGCCTTTTCTGCTGCAATTCTCTCTTTCTCGGCAGCTTTTTCCGCTGCGATCCGTTCTTTTTCTGCAGCCTTCTCTGCAGCGATCCGTTCTCTTTCAGCCTCTCTCTCGGCAGCAGCCTTTTCTCTTTCGGCAGCCTTTTCTTCAGCGATCCGCTGTCTCTCGGCTTCTTTTTCCTCTGCAGCCTTACGCTTTGCCTCTTCCTTCGCTTCTTCTGCCAGACGCTTAGCTTCTTCGGCCTCCTCTGCCTCCTGCAGATTTTTTCTTACCAGGAATTCATATGCAGAATCTCTGTCAATGCTCTCACTGTACTGCAGAGAAAGAATATTGGCGTTGTTCTGCTGTATCCGTGTCTGCTCGTCGATCGGTCCGAACTGACTCTGCGGCGGCAGGATCGATGCCCGCTGCACGATGGCCGGAGAACCGTCCTCCTGCAGCATGGAAACCAGCGCTTCACCGATTCCCAGCTCCTGCAGCACATCGATCGTAACAAATTCCGGATTCTCACGGAAGGATTCCGCAGCTGCCTTCAGCCCTTTCTTCTCTGCCGGTGTATAGGCATGCAGAGCATGCTGGATCTTATTGCCCAGCTGCGCCAGTACGCCGTCCGGAATGTCCTTCGGGTTCTGGGTAATAAAATAGATGCCCACACCCTTGGAGCGAATCAGTTTTACGACCTGTTCGATCTTCTGCAGGAGTGCCTTCGGAACATCCTGGAAGAGCAGATGTGCTTCATCGAAGAAGAACACCAGTCTGGGTCTGTCCAGATCACCGACTTCCGGAAGCATCTCGAACAATTCGGAGAGCATCCAGAGCAGGAAGGTGGAATACAGTTTCGGCTCATTGATCAGGCTCTGGGAATCCAGAATATTGATCATGCCCTTGCCGCTGGAATCCTGACGGATCCAGTCGCGGATATTCAGTGCCGGCTCGCCAAAGAAACGGTCACCGCCAATATTTTCCAGTGCCACGATTCCGCGCAGAATAACATTCAGACTTGCCTTGGACATATTTCCATACGTTTGGCTGTAGTCGGCTGCATGATCCACTACATAACTCAGCATGGCACGCAAATCCTTGATATCCAGCAGCAGAAGCTTCTCATCATCCGCAATGCGGAAAACGATATTCAGAATATCCTCCTGTACCGGTGTCAGATCAAGCAGGCGGGCAAGCATAGTCGGTCCCATCTCGGAAATAGTGGTGCGAAGCGGCAGACCGTTTCTGCCGTAAATATCCCAGAAGGTTACCGGAAAAGACTGATAATCAAATCCAAGATCCGCAAGGCCGAAGCGTGCGATCCGTTCCCTCATGTTCTCGCTGTCCGCGCCCGGATTGCAGCAGCCTGCCAGATCTCCCTTTACATCTGCCAGAAAAACAGGTACCCCTGCCTTCGAAAATGACTCTGCCAGCACTTTCAGTGTCACCGTTTTTCCTGTACCGGTCGCACCGGCGATCAGCCCATGACGGTTTGCCATCTTCGGCAGCAGATAGATCGGTTCCTCACCGCTTTTTGCAAGAAGAATTTTTTCATTATAAAACATAGATCACTCCGTTCTGCGCAGCTGCGCTGTGTTATTTTGCCCTATTATGTACTATCTGACATTGTCTGCCAGTGTTTGCTCACCGCTTCTAAGATTCCCCACAGTTCTTAGTAACGACTATTAGATGTCATTACCTCATTTAATGTATAATTACCAAAAATTATTGTTCCGGTCTGATGTGCATCGATCTGAAGACTTCTGCCGTGATACGGCCATTGATAATACCCCGGTGCATGTTCGCCCTTCATGGTGTTTTCACGTTCCTCGTACCAGTCTTTACTAACCATAGCTTTACACAGTTCGGGAAGCTCATACACAAAACGATTACTATCGGATTCATTCGACGAGCTCAGTAGCCAGATCACCTCCACGATCTCGCCATTTTCAATGAGCCAATATAGATACCCATCCATTCCTTCCAACGCAAACGGAAGTACATTTTCCTCTTTCAGAAATCCATATTCCGGTCCCTGCTTGCATTCATCAGCCGTGGGGGAGCCGATATAACTTAAAAACTCCCCTTCCTTCATTCCAACCATGTATGCAAATTGTCTGACATCAGCACTTCTTCCAATGGAAGAGAAAGGTTTATCAAAATATTTCGCCAAAACATAACATCGAACTTCCGTCAATGTTGCTCCGGTTGAGTTTTCTACCAGCGGACGCATGGATCCGCCTGCATATTCTTCTCCTTCAGCGAGAATTTTCGCCTCTTTATAATCGATCCATTGCTTCTGCTCACTAAGCAAAGTTTCCATCTGATCAGACGGAAGTACATTGTGCAATTCTCTCCAGATATCGTTCAGACCACTGTCCCATAACTCATAAAGTTCCTTTGCATCACTGTTCATTGCATTTTGCGTCATATCGCTAAGATACAGGCGCTCCTCGATCACAGATGCCTCAGCCTCCAGACTTTCCAGATATGCCTGCACATCGAAATCCGATTTTGGAGCAGGTGCTTCGGTTGGTTCTACTGTCGGTTCTGCTG
>JAUNAK010000093.1:8589-9927 GCA_030527665.1 Eubacteriales bacterium | reverse complement strand
TTGAAAATGTTCTCGGTGTGGAGACATTTCGGCCGCAGCGGGTCATCTACCTGTGTCCGCCGGAGATCGCAAAGGACAAAAATGCACAGCAGATCCTGCGGGATTTCTTCCAATGGAGAGGATTGTCCGTAAAAGCGGAGTTTGTGGAAACCAGTCTGTATAAAGCAGATCATATTCTGCTGCAGCTGCGCAGACTGGCGGGCTCCTGTCCGGATGCAGCCCTGGATGTGACCGGAGGAACCGATGCGGCACTGTTTGCTGCCGGTATGTTCTGTCGGGAGGCCAATATGCCCGCTTTTACCTATTCCAGAAAAAATAATCGTTTCTATGATATTAACCAGGCGCCTTTCGCGGACCGGCGTCCCTGCAGACTGCAGTATCGGGTGGAGGATTTCTTCCGGATGACCGGTGGAACTCTTAGAAAGGGACGTGTGGATAACCGGAAGCTGGATAACTATCTGGATATGATCGATCCTTTTTTTTCGCTCTTCCTGGAAAATCGAAGGAAGTGGAATGAACTGATCACCTTCATGCAGCGGATCTCCCAGTCCGCAAAGGGCGAGGAGGCGCCTCTTCAGGTGAGCGGAAGCATGGAACAGAAGGGAGAACACGGCAGCCGTGTACATGCCGATCCGGAACTGTTTCGGAAGCTGAAGGAGCTGGGACTGCTTACTGAGCTTGATATACGGGAAGCGGAACAGCAGATCACCTTTGCATTTGCGGATCAGCAGGTGCGGTTCTGGCTCCGGGATACCGGCAGCGTACTGGAACTGTATATGTATAAGGTATGCAGGGATAGCGGCATCTTCGGTGATGTGATCAGTTCTGCAATCGTGGATTGGGACGGGACCAATGAAAAAGGAAGTGTCAGCAATGAGATCGATGTGGTTGCCTCCCGGGGTGTCGTACCTGTTTTTATCAGCTGCAAAGCCTGTGAGATCAAGACAGAGGCTTTGAATGAGCTGGCGATTCTCCGGGACCGCTTCGGCGGAAAGGGAGCCAAGGCAATCATAGCAGCAACCGAGAACTGCAATGCGGCGGCCAGACACCGGGCCGCACAGTTGGGAATTGCCGTGATCGATCTGGAGGAGCTGGAAACGGGAAAAGCCGGAGAACGGATCCGGATCATTATGAAATAAAAAATTTTTTTGCAGGGAATACCCGGGACAGAAGCCTCTGTTTCGGGTATTTTTTTGCGCGGGCAGCGATGAGAATGCCGTGCTGGCACGAGCATTCGAGGAGCGCCGCGACGACGTGAGAAACTCGCAGAGCGTGTTTCTCAGTTTGCGCGGGCAGCGATGAGAATGCCGTGCTGGCACGAGCATTCGAGGAGCGCCG
>JAUNAK010000093.1:0-8489 GCA_030527665.1 Eubacteriales bacterium | reverse complement strand
CGACGACCTGAGAAGCTCGCAGAGCGTGTTTCGCATAGCTGCTGCGCCCTGCGTTCACAGATTGAACATATTTTTATCACAGTATTCACAAGAAATCCATATAGGATAAAAGTGCTTGTTGTACGTTTGCAGTTAAAAAAGCAACAAGACGGATAATTCCTTACGGGCTGTAAAGGATATTAACCATACATTTATTGTGGCAGAAAGGAGGAGAGGGATGCATAAAAAAGAGAAACTGAAGTTTCGCCATGAATGGAAATACCAGATAAATGCATTGGATCGTGAGATCCTGCGGCACCGTCTGCGAAATCTTATTTCCGGAGACAGCCACTCGGTCGACGGAGGGTATCGCGTCAAGAGTCTGTACTTTGATACTCTCGGTGACAAGGCACTGCGCGAAAAGATCGACGGTGTCAACTGCCGTGAAAAATTTCGGATTCGTTATTATGAAGATAACACAGACTTCATTCGGCTGGAAAAGAAAAGCAAGGTAAATGGTTTATGCAATAAACAAAGTGAGCGAATTCAGAAGGAAGAGGTCGAGGCGATTCTGCATGGAAATATCGAATGGATGGCAGCCTGCGGGCGGCCGCTTTTGCAGGAATTATATGCAAAGATGAAGGGTGAAGGCCTGCATCCGGTCAAAATCGTGCAGTACGACAGAGAAGCTTTCGTATATGCACCGGGAAATGTTCGGGTAACACTGGACTATAACATACGAATCGGGATCGATCCGGAAAACTTTCTGATGTCGGAATATCTTACAATTCCGGCAGAAGAAAATGCCATTATTCTGGAAGTGAAATGGGATGAGTTTCTTCCGGATATTATTCGAATGGCAGTTGCTTTGGATAGTCGAAGAGTTGGTGCATTTTCAAAATATGCAGCCTGTCGTGTATATGGCTAAGCTGTGGAAATGTATTCGGTAGCAGCAGGAGCATACAGCAGTTTTATGAAAGAAGAGGGAAAAGATGAGTTTTAGTGATGTGTTTAAATCAAGCTTTCTGGATAAAGTAACTAGTGTGACCATTCTGGATATGGTCATTGCCATGGCACTGGCATTTTGTCTTGGTCTGTTTATTTTCTATATATATAAGAAAACTTATGCAGGAGTCATGTATTCCTCGAGTTTTGGCGTAACTCTTGTTGCGCTGACAATGATTACAACGCTGGTAATTTTGGCGGTAACGTCGAATGTGGTATTGTCACTTGGTATGGTCGGTGCATTGTCCATCGTTCGATTCCGTACAGCAATTAAAGAACCGTTGGATATTGCTTTTCTATTTTGGGCGATTGCAGCCGGAATCGTTCTGGCAGCCGGCATGATTCCGCTGGCAGTTTTCGGCAGTGTCATGATCGGTGTGATCCTGTTGATTTTTGTAAACAGAAAATCACATGTCAATCCGTATATTTTGATCATATCCTGTGCAGATCAGCAGGCAGAAAACGAGGTACAGGCTTATCTGAAAGAAACGGTTGCAAAATCCGTGGTAAAGAGCAAGACTGCACAGAAAGGTTCTGTTGAACTGAATCTCGAGATCCGCATGAAAGATGATAACACGGATTTTATTAATACAATTGCTGATATGCAGGGGGTAAACAGTGCGGTTCTGGTCAGCTATAACGGCGATTATATGGGGTAAAGGAGTAAACGATGTCGACCAACAAATTATTTGACAGGATCTGTGTGATCGTCCTGATCGTCATGCTGGTGGGCACGCTGCTGTTTATGAATGGCTCTGCATTGGGAATCAAGGCAGTTGCTGATGAAGATGCGGAGGCATATGAAGGAGCGGAGTATTTTACTGCAAATGACAGGAACGGAAGCTGGGAAAGCAGTCATACCGCCTATATTGAAATGGATGGAGATGACGGATCGATTTCAGGAGGAAACGGAGGCGCGTATTTCCTGAATGGTGATCTGGTTATTGCACAGGCCGGGTACTATGAAGTGACAGGCAGTCTGGAGAACGGAAGCATCATCATTGATACGGCAGATGGGGCAAAGGTATGGCTCAGACTGAACGGTGTTGAGGTGAATTGTGAGGATGATGCCTGCATTAGAATAAATGAAGCGGACAAGGTTTTTCTGACATTGGCGGAAAACAGTGAAAATACCCTGCACAGCGGAAGTGCGTTCTCGGAAGAGGCACTGGAGGATGGAACCGACGGAGCGATTTTTGCACATGATGATCTGACGATCAACGGCAGCGGGGCACTGTCGATTACTGCTGACTATAAATATGGTATTGCGGCAAATGATGAGCTGCGGATCACCGGCGGTACAATAGATATTACCGCTGCGGAGGATACGATACATGTGAATGAACACTGCCGGATCACGGAAGCTTCCATTATACTTCAGGCAGGCGATGATGCGATCCATTCGGAGTCTGATATCGTGATTGTCAGTGGAACGATTCTGATCAATGAATGTTACGAAGGAATCGAAGCTCCGACAATCGATATCCTGGGCGGAGATATTACGATCTATCCGAGGGATGACGGAATCAATGCCGGAGGCGGAAGTGACAGCTTTGGAAATATGAATTTCGGCGGTGGTTTCGGCGGCTTTGGCGGCGGTCCCGGGAACAGCGAAACTGCGTCCGAAGATATACAGAACTCATCCGAAGAAAGCGAGGAGCAGGCAGAGAAGGAGCAAACAGAAAAGTCGGAAGGTGAAAGACCGGAGATGTCGGGCGGAGAAATGCCGGAGATGCCGAATGGAGGAGTAACAGAGAAGCCGGGCGATTCATCCGAAGCAGATACAGAAAGTACAGAAACTGCAGAGGAAACCGTAACTCCGACTGTTACGATCAGCGGAGGCAGCATTACGATCATCAACAAAAACGGAATGGATGCCGACGGAATCGATTCCAATGGAAATGTGTATATCAATGGTGGAAATGTGTTTATCAGTCTGAACGGAGGCGGTACGAATAATGCGATTGATTACGGAAGTGAAAATAACGGAGTCTTTGAGATCAATGGCGGTGTTGTAATCGCAGCAGGCGGGGCGACCATGCTGGAAGAGGTATCCGATACCTCTTCACAGGTTTCTTTCCTGTACAGTACATCCGGAACCACACAGGCATCGGCTGTGCAGGTGACAGATGCAAACGGAAATGAGCTTCTCAGCTGTGAGATTCCATACGCTTTCCAGGCACTGTTGATCAGTACACCGGAACTGCAGCTGGGAGATACCGTTAATCTGGTGATTGGGGATACAAATACAGAGGTTGCACTGGATAAGGTCGTAAATTCTGCAGGAACAGGTGCAGGAGGGATGATGGAATTCGGCGGTATGCCGTTCAGCTCCAATGCACCTGTATTTCCGGAGTCTGATTCCGGTGAAAACGATTCGGAAACAGAAGAAAAACAGGAAACAGAAGAAACGGACGGGACGGCATGAAAAACCAATGCTTTTTTACATGAATAGATGAAAAAACAACTCAAAACAACTGAAAACAACCAAAAACAAATAAAAAACCTCAAAAAGAACGGCTGAATAATGAAAAAAAGTTGGTTTTTTGTGTTGTGCTGTGAAGGGAAAGCGTGTAGAATGAAACTATATAAACAGGAGGGCTGATTATGTTAGTTAATACAAAAGCAAAAGTTGGCGTATTCGCAATCGCGTTAGGTGCATACCTTCCGCAGTTCCCGTCACTGGTTCCGGAGTTTGAGGCACAGTATGATGCATTCAAGAAGACCATTCCGGATACCGTAGAGATCGTTGACGGCGGTATCGTAACCACAAAGGAACTGTCCCAGGCAGCCGGTGACAAATTCCGTGCAGCAGATGTTGATCTTGTTATTCTGCAGCTGCTTACCTATGCAACATCCTACAACATGCTTCCGGCAGTAAGAGATCTGGATGTTCCGGTCGTTCTGGTTAACGTTCAGAAACTGAAAGCTCCGGATTATGCAAACACTGATACACCGAAGTGGCTTGGTGAGCTGTATGCATGCGGTGCTGTCGGCGAGATGGTTGCAGACCTGGAGAGAGCAGGCAAGAGACATGCGGTCATCACCGGTGTTGTAGAAGGCGGAGATCCGTATGTACAGCATGAGATCGAAGACTGGTGCAAAGCTGCTCAGGTCAGAAGAAGATTCCGTAATACAAACCTGGCACAGATCGGCAGACCGTATCCGGGTATGATGGATCTGTACATTGATGAGACCAATCTGTATCACAGAATGTGGCTGTATACAAAACAGTTCGACTGGGAGAAGATGTGGGCAATTGCCGATGACATTACCGATGAGGATGCTATCCGTGCAAAAGCAGAAGATATTCTGGATACCTTCGAGATCGAAGGCGGCGCTACCGTTGAGACCGTATGGGATATGGCAAAATACGTAGTTGCCTTCGAGCAGTGGGTTAAGGACGAGCAGCTTGGTTTCGTTGCATCCCATTACGACGGCTTCTCTCAGGGAATTGCCGGCAAACTCGACAGTATGCTGATCCCGGCATTCTCCATGCTGATCAAACAGGGTACTGCATGTGCGGTTGAGGGCGATATCAAGGTTGCTATGGCTATGTCCATTTTGAAGACCATCTCCGGCACAGGTCAGCTTTCTGAGATGTACTCCATCGACTTTGAGAAAGACATCTGCATTATCGGTCATTCCGGATCCGGAGATGCTGCAATCTCCCAGAGCAGAAAACCGACAATGAAGATCGTTCCGGTATTCCACGGCAAGACCGGCGGCGGATACCTGACACAGTTCTACCCGCCGACAGGCGATATCACTTACCTTGGAATTACCCAGGATAAGGACGGAAACTTCAAGTTCGTTGTAGCCGAGGGTGTAAATGAAGAAGGACCGATCTTCATGTTCGGCGATACCAACATGAGAACACGCTTCTCTATCGGCGCAAGAGAATTCTGCAACAGATGGAGTGAGGCAGGCCCGACACATCATATGGCAGCTGCAGTAGGCAGACATATCGATACGATTCTGAAGGTTGCCAAGATCTTCAACGTACCGGTAGATATCGTTTGCAGATAATAGATAATAGAAGCAAAAGTGCATTTGAACATCTCATCCGGCAGACCGGGTGAGATGTTTTTAAATTTAAAGGGAAAATGTGTTTCTATTAAGCGAAAACACTCTGCGGGGATACACACTCACACGATCATGGAGGAGACTGCCTTGCGAGATTCCTGTTTTTGAGTTGGAAAAAATGCGGTTCTATAGTATGATAAAAAGACGATAATACTTTAATTGTGAAAAGCAGGCATAGATGGAGAACGATATGCGGGATGTACATGAGATATCCATGAACTGCACGCTGACGGAATTTGTCGGAACCGCAGTTCTGGATTCCATCGGTCTGGTGATCGGTGGTGTGGATGAAAAACTTCATAAAGCAATGGGCATTCCCGAAAAGTACCATGCATTGGGACTCTTCAGTTCCAGAACCGGTGCAGCGGGACAGATCACGGCCGTGGATGAGGCGGTGAAGATGACCAACACCGAGGTGCTGACCATTGATCTTCCCAGAGATACCAAAGGCTGGGGCGGACACGGAAACTATATCGTACTGGGTGCGGAGAATGTGGAAGAGGCAAGAGAAGCCATTTCGCTGACGCTGGAGCTGACGAACCGGAACGCCGGAGAGCTGTATATCAGTGAAGCCGGTCATCTGGAGTTTGCCTATTCGGCCAGTGCCGGTCAGGCATTGAACTATGCTTTCCAGGCACCGCGCGGACAGGCATTCGGATTTCTCTGCGGTTCACCGGCGGCGATCGGTCTGGTAATGGCGGATCGGGCAATGAAATCCGCAGGTGTGGAGATCGTATCCTATATGACACCGAGCATCGGAACCAGCCATTCCAATGAGGTGATTCTGGCAGTGACCGGTGATGCAGCAGCGGTAAAAGAAGCGGTTCTGACCGCCAGAGAGATCGGACTGCAGCTCCTGATCTCCATGGGAAGCTATCCGAATATTCCGGGGAAGCCGTTTCTGGAGTAAAGAAGAAAAAAAGAAGGCAAAGCGTTTACACGCTTTGGCCTTCTTTTTTTACTTCGGCGAAATGTTTCATCATTTCGTTTGTCAGACTGAAGTTGTCCGGCTGGAATACGATCTCATCGTAACGTACCCATTCGGCATATTTCAATTCATTATTATCCATATGGATCGTTTCCTCGCCATCCAGATCACAGTAGTAACCCATCAGAATGTCATTGGCAACGCCCCAGGGCTGCGATTTGTAATAGCGGATATTTTTGACACGGACACCGGTCTCTTCCATGACCTCACGGCTTACGGTTTCTTCGACGGTCTCGCCGATCTCGGTAAAGCCGGCTACCAGTGCGCTGTGTGCAAAGCCGGTGCGGTATTTTGTAATCAGGAGACGGTCGCCGTTTGTGACGCCGACGATAACCGCCGGCATGATGCGCGGATAAGCGGTGCAGCCGCAGGACGGACATTTCTTTGCACGTTCTGTTTTGGAATGCTCGGTTTTGCATCCGCAGCGTCCGCAGAAGGCGGTATCCCGATACCAGTCAAACAGATGCTTGGCAGTGTATCCTGCATAGATCCGGTATTTTGGCGGAGCCTCTTTTTCGCGAAGAGAACGAAGGGGGCGGAAGTCATAGCCTTCCGGAAGTAAGGTTTCGGAATCCTTGTTCAGCTGAAAAAGGAAGTAACGCTCCTCATTGATGGAAAACAGATAGATCAGTGACTGCCGCTGTGTTTCGCTTAACTCCGATACCATCGGATAACGAAGACCGCTGTCGGTATTGATCAGGATCTCCGGCATTTTCTCGGTATTGAAGATAATTACCGAGTCTTTTCCTTCCGGAACGGCATCCGGACGGTACTGGTTGTCAAGCTTATAAGGTGCTATATCTTGAAGCATCATAGTGAAAATTCCTCCATATGTCTGCGGTGCAGGACTATTATAGTATGATATACTTACAGTTGAGTATTTGCAACGGAAATGTAGGGGAATCGGGGATTATGGACAAGATCAATGCAGAAGTATTTATGAAGATCGTTGAAACCGGCAGCTTTCGAAAAGCGGCGGCAGAACTGGAATATACTCAGGCCGGCATCGGATATATCGTACATGCAATGGAAAGCGAGATCGGATTGTCTCTTTTTGTGCGCGAACACAACGGTGTACATCTGAGTCCGGAAGGGGAGGCACTGCTGCCGCATTTTCAGCAGCTTCTGGCCTGGGAGCGCGGGTTTGACCAGCATGTTAAGGAATTAAAAGGGCTGGAGAGCGGCACGCTTCGGGTGCAGATCTTCGACAGTATTTCCATTCACTGGATCCCTGGTATAGTAAAGAAATTCCATGAGGATTTTCCGGGAATCAGTATCGAGCTTGTGTCAGAGGAAGACAGCAGAAAAGCAGAAGAGATGGTGCTGAACGGTGAGGTGGACTGTGGATTTTTCCTGACAGAGGTGCATTCGGAACTGGAAGTGTTCCGTCTGATGGAGGAGAAGCTGATGGCGATCGTTCCACTGGATCATCCGCTTGCGGATAAGGAATATTTTCCAATCAAACAGATCGGAAAATATCCGTACATCAGCATGAAATACGATGACAATACAGGAATCAACCGAATCTTCACCCGAAAAGGGTTAAAACCGCAGACTGCTTTTTACATGGATAATGATTATGCCGCTATGGCTATGGTCAGCAAGGGGCTGGGCTATTGCATCTTTCCGGAACTGCTGCTGCGGGATATTCCTTACGACGTGAAGTGCATGGAGTTTGATGAGCCGCAGACA
Source organism: Eubacteriales bacterium (assembly GCA_030527665.1). GTDB lineage: Bacteria > Bacillota > Clostridia > Lachnospirales > Lachnospiraceae > Bilifractor. Next base: position 739 of record JAUNAK010000093.1, on the reverse strand, counting down.
AGGATCGTCAGTGTGGGAACCCGGTCCATGGATACCTGTTCCAAGGCATGCAGAAAGTTTGTGGAATACACACGGGAGTGGGTGCTGGAGAATCGGAAGCAATAATGCTTTCGTACCAGCCGCGGTACTGGAGAATCGGAAGCAATAATGTCTTCGTAATAACTGTGGATGCAGGACATTAGCTGAGAAAGCGTTCTGTATCCGGTAAGAGAAAATGCCTCGGAGAACCGGGAGGTTTTCCGAGGCATCACTGTATTTGCCTGTTTCAGTAATTTCATTTATTAAAACGCAGATTCCGGAAGAGGATTTGCATAGGATACTGCACATTCGTCACATAGATGGAAGTACCCTGCGGAGATATCCGGCATCAGAACGTATAAGCGGAATCAGTTCCAGAAACCGCGAAGGATGCCAAGAGAAAGAGCTCCGAAAATAGTCACGCCGAATATTGCTGTTGCAAAACAAATAACAGAACCGATAATTGTACAGATTGTTGTAATCATAAGGACACCTCCTTAAAGTTATTTCTTTATCTGCTTTTATTGTAGTACAGATCAGAGAAAAGAAGATACGGGAAAACCAAACACAGTGAATAGAAATACTTTTCACAAAATAGCTGTATGATTCCGGATAATCATACAGATACAATGCTTATGGGAGTGAATATCGGCGGAAGATAATGTGGATCCGGAATCCGGTATGATAAAGCCTTATAATTGGATACGGATCGATATTGGAT
>JAUNAK010000092.1 GCA_030527665.1 Eubacteriales bacterium | reverse complement strand
CTCAGTCACATCGTCTTTTTCATTATCCAGAACCTGTTTGTCAAATCCAGGTTTGTCGGTCTTCGGAGTTACTTTGATCGTTCCGCCGACAACCTTAACCACATAGGTTGTAAAGGAATCTCCGTTGGACGGTGCCTCTGCATCCTCGATCAGATAATATCCATCCGGAATATCCGTGAGCACATCCCCTGCTTTTGCAGTCTGGAAGCTGCTTCCGTCTATTTCCGCATATGCCTCAACCACCTTCAGGATCTCTGCAGTCGTTTTGCCGGATACTCCCTCAAGCTCCGTGATCACTGCAGAATCTACTCTTTTTTCTTCGCCTGCAACATAAGCCTTCGCATCCACACCGTAGTACATTTCTTTCAGTTCCTTGTTTCCTTCAACCTCTTCGAATTTTCCGGTGAAGATCTGGTATACATTGTAAGAATGTCCGGTATTGGATTCACCACTGAAGTCCAGAGTTGCTGCGAATGCCGGTAATGCAGCAGATAATGACAGGGTTGCTGCCAGAGCGGTCATAGAAGCTTTCTTGATCATGTTCTTTCTCATTTTTTTATTTGCTTTCATCATAATTCTCTCTCCGTATATTCTCTTATTCTCATTTTTGATGTTCAGCCCGTCCCTGCCGTGATCCTCTTCAGAGGATCAACCGTTTCTTTGCTGGACGTGGATCATTTTGTTCCGGGATCAGTTACCCGAAAAAACTGTTATCTCGCTTAGCGGCCAGATTCGAAATAGCACCTTGCCTGCCAGCTGCTCTTTTGAGATGCAGCCGACGATCGAGCTGCGGGAATCAGAAGCCACTTTCCGGTTATCACCCAGTACAAAATATCGACCGGCCGGAACCTGATAGGGATACGTAAGGTCTCCGTTTTCTGCAGTGGTCTGTTCCAGATACGGTTCGTCGAGTTCCTCTCCGTTTACGAAGACGTTTCCTTCTTCATCGATATTGATCTCATCTCCGGGAATACCGATGCACCGACGAACAATACGATTGTTACCGTGATAGAATGCAACCATGTCTCCCCGCTCTACCTCAAGGCCTTTTACCGTAAGCAGGACGTCTCCTGTTTTGAGTGTCGGGGACATCGATGATCCCGCGAACACTGCAACGGTGAGGAAGATAAAGGTAAGAAATGCAGCTGCGGCTGCGATAACAATGGACACAACCAGCATCAGATGAATGGAAGTTTTATTACGACTTTTCTGGTTCATATACCTGCCGGCCTCCTGTCCTTTCGTATCATGGCTACACTATAGCAAAGGCATTTTTTGTTGAAAAGAGGCTCTACTCCAACGGTATTTTTCATACGCAAAGGGCACGATTTTCCTCCGAATCAGATGTTTTTTTGATATTGACAGAGACTTTTTCCCACTTTTTTCGTTAGGAAGATCCTCGTCAATACAGCCTGTCAAAGACACTTTGATGCCCCTTACTGCCCGTTTATATCTCCTGCTGCAGCATCATCTGCATCCGGATCTGCTGCTTTCTGATCTCCTCGATCTGCTTCTTGGAGACAGAGATATAATGGCCGTTGGACAGCCGCAGCGCCCTTTTTTCCATGCCCTTCACATGCCACAGGTTGATCACCGTCTCCTTATCGATCCGGTAAAAACAGTGGTACACATCGATCATACGGTCCAGCATCTCTCCTGTTATTCCGCCTCTGTAATACTGTTCCTCTCTGCCGGAGGCGTCCCCGCCCCCGATCTGCGGATCCGTCATATAGAGCACGCAGGCATTTCGCTGCTGCCGGATGTAGATAATTTCTTCCAGATAGCAGCGAAAGCCGTATGTCAGTGTCAGCAGCCAGTCCTTTGTGCATCTGCGAAAAAGCACCCGCTGCAGTACACGATAACAGTCTTCCCGGTCCATCGGCTTCACCGTAAAGTATTCCGCCCCGACCATATACGATTCCATGGCATAATCATTCACTGAGCTGACAAACACGATCGGAAGGTCTGCATCCATATCGCGCAGTTTTCCTGCCAGCTCGATTCCCTCCGCTTTCTCACTATTGCTGTGATGCGTATCCAGAAACACAAGAAAAAAACTGCCCGCCTCAAACTCATTTGCAGCAAACGCGGCTCCGTTTGTCCTTGTAACGATCCGGCACTGTGCCATTCCGATCGTATCCAGGCATTCTCTCATCATCTGCGCAAACTGCTCCAGAAAGACCGGATCACTGTCGATCATTGCAATTTTCATATTTGTTTACCTCCCATCTGCATAGGCCGCACGTAACCCTCGCCTTTTGCCTTCGGCTCTTTCCAGGGAAATGCTGCCCCTCAAATCTGTTTGTATTATTACGCACGTTTCCGCTTCCTGAAGACGAAATACAGGATGCCGGCCAGACACAGCAGTCCGCCGATTCCATAGATGACCCTCACACCTCTGCCTCCGGTTTCCGGAGCAATCAGCGGATTCTCTGGTTCCTCCGGCTCTTCCGGTATTTCCGGAATTCTGGTATTTTTCACCTGAACCTTTCCTTCCACATGCTGCACGGCTTCACCTGGTTCGACCAGAACAGCCGTAACCATGTTCTGCAGGTAACCGATCGTAGCCGCCTCTGTATTCTCATACACATGGACTTTCACTCTGGATGCCACATATGCGTCATCCTCCGCCTCGATCGTATATTCTCCGTTGGAATCCTTCCGCTTGTTGTTTACTGCAAACTCATAGCATTCGCGATATCCCTTTAACGATTGTGACGTTGCCGTCGCTCCGGATCCGTCGGTAAATATACGCAGAATACGCTGTGCTGCCGTAAATCCGTCACTGCCGAACGCCTTGCCATAGACAAGATACCAGTACAGGGTACGCTGCATTCCGATGTAAGCATCCTGTGAGAATGTCTTGTATGTCACGGTATGATTGGTCGTTCTGTTCGGATTATCCAGGGTATCGATATACTGCCTGATATCCTCATAGGATACATCATAGTGCTTGATATATTCTCCCCTGGATACCCCGTAATCGCCCGGATGTTTACGAAGTCCGTTCATGCATAAGGACCAGGAATCCTCTTCACCGATAACATGGCCGTCTTTTTCAATGGCATACACCTGACTGTCCGTCACCTCTGCAGCTTCGCTTTCCACACGTACACCTTCCGCATCCAGTGTCAGCAGAATTGCAGCCTCGTGCTTCTGATAGCCGGCTGGTGCCTGTGACTCCACCAGATAATAGGAACCGAATTCCAGATCTTCGATGCGGATCCGTCCTTCCTCATCCGAAAACAGTCCGGAAGCACCTTCGACCGGTCTTCCCTTGACATCGGTATAAGGAATATAGTCCTCTGCTTCCGGATCTGCCTGATACAGATCAAAAACAGCTCCGGCAATCCGGATCTCCGTATCCTCCGCATCCACTTTTACGATCTCGATCTCACCGACTGTCTGAGCCGGCTTACCCGGCTTGTTTGTAATCAGATATGCCTTTTCATTCACGGTTTCCTCTACCGTCTCTGTTCCCGGAACGACCGTACTTACCGTCTCGTCCACCAGCATTTTTCTGTAGACCTTGAAATGGGTAGTCGCCCCGTTCGGCCGAATATAAAAACCGGTCGAACTGCCCGCAGAACCATAGGACACATACCAGTTGCTGTAATCGGTGGTTATCAGATAACCGTCACGAACGGCAAACGGTGTTTTGTGTGTCGTAATGCCCACACTGCCTCCGTTACGGTACAGATAGGCCGTGCTGTTTAATTTGTTTTTCAGATAAATGCCGCTGCTGCCTGCCGATTCTACGATCCAGATCATGGAATCGGTAACGGTTTCCTCTGCTACATTCCCCTTTGTATCCTCCGCAGGACCGGACTCCCAGTCCAGCTGGTAATAATTCGTTCTGCTGTTGACCTGCAGCGACATTGCCTGTCCGACCTTGCCGACCGGTGTCAGCGGACTGGATCCGTTATATCTCTGCTCACGATCCACCACGAGAATGATCTCATCCCCGGCCTGGAAACTGCTGCCGGTATACGGTGCCCATCTCTGCACCTGGGTCGTCGTGGATGTTTCCACCGTCGTATCCACTTCTTTGTTCACTGTAAAAGTGAACTCCCGGTCTGCTTCATAGACCGGATAATAAGCTTCCTCCCCGGACAGGACCTCGACCGCCGTATAGTCATGTCCTTCCTTCGGCAGCTTTGTCCATTTGTAAGTCCAGCTGTTATTCTCACTGAGAATCACTTCGGTCGTTACACCTTCGATCTCCGCCGGCTCTCCGTTGTCATACAACCGAACCGTGATCGGCTGCTTTTTATCCTTCAGTTCTTCATCCCATGCCTTTGCGACACGGAAATACGTTTCATCCGGTTCGGATACCCGCAGAGTCTGTGCAGAGTCATTGGCATCCTTATGTGTGATCACATGCTTCGCATCTGCCTGTCCGTCTCCGTCTGTATCAACAAGATCGGCAATCGAAGTCATTGTCTGGAAGACAACATATCGTTTTCCGTCCTGCAGACCGGTCACCTGACCGAAATCCACCGGAATCGTTCCGTTTGCTGTGGTAATGGTATACGAATCTACTGCTGCTGTTGCTGCCGGATCCCCGGTCGGTACATAGCCGTTTGTGCTTTCATCCCACACGACCTCATACAGCTCTGCGTCGATCCGATAGGCGGTCAACGGCATGTTTCTGTATGCGATCGTATCGATGATATGCACCTGCTCCCCGATTTCTTCCGGAGTCAGAGTGACCGGTATGGCCGTCTCGTTTCCTTCTGCCTCCACCGATGTCAGAATCTCCGAGATCGTAAAGCTCTGTGCATTGTCGCCGCTGTCCTTATGTTCGTATCTTCTCTGCGGTGTCATTCCGACGCTCTCCACCGTTTCATAGACAACGTATCGGGCATTCGGATCCAGCGGAAGCGTACCAAAATCCATTACAATACTTCCGGTGCCGCCAAGTGTTTCATTGCTTCTCAATGCCGAAGCGACCGGAGCGGATTCATCCACGCTTCCGTCCGCTTCCACCTTATACAGGTAACCGGTAATGTCGTAGCTGCCGTTATCAAATCCGTAGTAGTACACGGTATCCTGTACCGGTACTTCATACATTCCCGGATAGTCCGCAGATGCCGTCAGATCTTCGACCGATAAAGGCAGTGCCATGGCAGAAGTCGAATATCCGTCTGCCGCATGTACGATCGTGTCGATGCTGCTGTCCTTTTCCTTGATGATGACAACATTCTGGTTGCCGTTTTTCTCACCGATCAGGAAGTCATAGGTACTGTCAATGATGCCGTCTTTTGACGAATCGGTGGCAGCCTGCCAGTAGAGTTCCCTGAACCTTCTGCTGGTATCATTCCCATAGGAATTCATGCCGCCGTTCATAACACTGTTTTCAGACACACCGTTTTTCAGACATGCATGAAGGATTACCTGGAACAGGACCCAGTGCTTCAGCTGAACTGCTTCTTCCGAAGAATAATACGTACTGAAATTGAGACGGTTCCTTCCCAGACTCACATCCAGATAAAAATTATCGGATGCAGCATTTTTATAGGTAGTTTCGTACAGATACATCATCCGCTTCAGCATCTTAAAATCATCTTCACTGATGCTGGCCGTATGATATGCATACTGTTCAAACTCTTCAACCGTTACGTTCTCATGAATCGTAAACTGATCGTCTGCCCGGAAAGTTGTTGTTTCATCGATACAAAATGCAGTGTAATACTGCTGATTTTCATAATAGGCAAGCATCAGCTGACCGGAACCGTTGTACTTCCATCCGTAATACCGCATGCTTCCTGTGAACGAAACGCCTCCGTACAGGGAAAAATGTTCGGTTTCAAAAGAAGAAACATCCCCGTTTGCACCGGTCTCCAGTTCCGTGTATCCGCCCTCCTCTTCGATGCGGACAACGGAGATATCCTCTCCCATCTCTTCCTCCACACGAATCGTTACCGCATCGGACGGCTGGATCACCTCCCCTGTTTCGCTGTTTCGAAGCGTAATATCATACAGCCAGCGAACCATGTTCTCGGACACCTGAACTGCATCCAGAAACGCTTCCGTTTCCTCCTCGGTCAGTCCGCGAACCTCCAGCCCGATCTGTTTCCGCTTCACACCTTCCGGAATAGATGTATACGGAATAACAACAGTCACACCTGAAGCCTCATCTGTCAGAACGAGATCCTCACGGGATTCCTCTTCCGAATCCTCATCATCTTCCTTCTCGGAGTCCTCCTCATCATCCTTTTCGGAATCCTCTTTTTCTGTATCTTTCCCGTTCTCTTCCGCAGCGCCTTCTTTCTCAGCATCTTTATCCGACCGTTCGCCGGTCTTTCCGGCATCGTCTTTCTCTTCGCCGCTCTTTTTTGCACTGTCCTGCAGTCTGCTGTCGGCATTCCCGTCACCCTCAGACTTCGCACCTGACAGATCTGCCTGACCGGATGCTGCTCCGGATTCCTGAGCATTCTGCGCCGAATCCTCTGCGGCGGACAATGCGCTGCTCTGAGCAGCATTTTCATCCCCCGATACAAATGCCCCACCTTCATCCGCCACAGTACCGGTGCCTGCACTGCCCGCTGCATCACCGGCATCTGCCGCATGACCAGAACCTGCACTTCCCGCTGCATCACCGGCATCTGCACTTGCAGAATCGGAAGAAGAAACCTCCGCGGCTGTCTCTACCTCATATGTCCAATCCCCGTCAGGAGACGAAACGATATCTGCCGCAGCCTCATTTACTGCACCACTGACAAGTGCTGCTGTACTTTCCCCTGCTCCGAGCATTTCTGCTTCGGAAGCTTCGATCGTGGATGCACTCGCCATTGTAACGGTAGATGCCAGCATCGGAACCACCAGCATCAGACTGAGCATCCTATGGATCCCGGATCTTACTTTTTTCCTCTGGAAATATCCCATTTTCTGATTCATAGGTACTCCCCTTTCTTCTCTCTCTAATATCATTTTTCATGTTTAATTTATATATGCCTTATGCCCTTTCTTTTTTCAATACACCTTACCTGTTAGGTTCCGTCCTTACCCAAACGGTTCAAAATCCACATGGGGCTACCTGAAAAAAAGAACGGTAAGTGTATCCTGTACAAGGTACACTTACCGTTCTTTCCAAGCTCTATTCTGTTTTCCTCTGCTTCTTTTGACGCTGCTCAGATTTCTGTTACACCGGATTTTCGTTACTCCGGGGGTTCGTCACTTCGGGTTTTCGTCATTCCGGTTTCAGTAATTCGGCATCTTCTACTGCCTTCATTTTTCCCTTCTTATTCTCAATGAGGCGTTTTTCCATGCGGTCGATAAAACGATCGACCGTGTCATTTTCCCGGAATACGGAACTTCCATAAGAGATATGCAGCTCATATACGGTAGCAGTCTTCTGATTGAACTGCAGCAGTTCTGCCTTCAGCCGGCTGATCACACTCCGCATTTTATCTTCCTGCATATGCTCCAGAAGAACAATAAACGCATCGTCAGCATAGTGGAATGCTACCGATGTATTCGGTATATTGCTTCGAATCAGAAAGCCCAGATCGGAAACTGCCTGATCACCGACTCTGTGCCCGTATTTCGTCTGGATATCTTTCAGGTATTCCAGGCGGATCATAATACCCATCAGCTTTCGATCGGCAAAATTCTGTACTTTTTCATCATCCAGATACCGGAACATTTCACTTTTCGTATACACACCGCTCAGCGGATCGACCGCCGCATTCTGTTTCGCATTCATCAGTACCAGAATCACGAGAACCAGTGTATTAGCCAGCGGAATGACACAAAGATGAATGAATAAACTTTCCAGTACATGCGCCGTTACCACCGGCAGAATAAAGGAAACAAACGGAAGTTCCTGATACAGCTTCTTCTTTTGTTTCGCCCGGAAGAACAGAATGATTCCGTAGATCAGATAGCAGATCGGAATGATCAGCGTCAGATAATAGCCGGGCTTCCGTACATACTCCATATTATAATAGGAGAAATAGACCGGAACAAACATATTGATAATGCTAAGCACCAGAAGAAGAATGACCGGAGCTGTCAAAAGCATCAGCTGTCTGATATAAACTGCATCATGTGCAGTCTCTTTTCCGAGGCGTTCATTCAGATACAGAACCCAGGCCAGAATGTACACCGCATTGATCGTAAAAACAAAGCTGTACATAACGATGCCCAGCCTCTGCTGATCAAAGAAATTATAATATTGCACGACCGTTGTGACCAGATGTGTAGCCAGCTCCACGAAAGACGCACCGAACAGCACATACAGATACCGGTTTTCCTTAGTTCGCGTGGAAAAAGTCTGAACGGAATACCATGTCAGGATTCCCAGAATATAGATTCCCGTAAGATTGGCAACCAGTGCCAGCAGCAATTCTAACATATATGTTTACTCTCCATTATACCGCATGAAAGCGGACGTTTTTTTCTATTTCTTGCCTTTATCCGAAAGGTGTTGTCACCTTCAGATGAGTTACCTGCAGGGTAGACTCTGTATGCAAAACCGACTCAACCTGCCAGGCAGACGCCGTCTGCAAAACTGACTCTGCATACATGAACCTCCTTAGACCATCAGCATTATGGACACGGAAACGATCTCTCCATCGAAATCCATCTTCATCACGCCGTTGTATTTCTTCACGATTGCCTGTACGGATTCCACGCCGACACCATAGCCGCTGTGACTGGTGGAAATGTAACGGCCGTTCTTATCCTGCTTCGGTGCCATCAGACTCGTATTCTTGATGATCAGCGTAAGTCCGGCATCCTCATATCGCCCAAGCATTCGAATCGTTCTGTGTCCATCCTCGATCCTGCGGCAGGCATTCATGGCATTTTCCAGAAGGTTGCTGAGAATAATCGTCAGATCCTTGTTGGAGATGCCGATCTCCGACGGAATATTGCATTTTGCAGAGAACTCCATGTCCTCTTCTTCCGCCTGTTCCGAATAATAGGACAGCAGTGCATTGGTGGCAAAATGTTCACAGTATACAAGCACTTTCTCGCTTGCCTGCTTCTCGGAAAACTGATTCAGATACTCCCGGATTCCATCCAGATTTCCCTCTTTGGCAAACGTATCCAGCACCAGAAAATGATGCCGAATATCATGTCTGGACTTTCTGGCCTCGTCGATCCGTTTGCTCAGGTTTTTATACTGAGACTGGTTAAGTACCTCCTGGTATTCCAGCCTTGCTTTTTCACTCTCATAGTACAAAAGCTGCAGCAAAATAAAATACGTCACCATACTGCCGACTTCAAAAAAGATCAGCATTGTCAGAATGATCGGATTCTCCGGTACGCCGTGCAGATAGCTGTCACTGGAATAGGTATAAATGAACCATACAATAAAAAAGCTCAGCGGCGTGATCCAGATATACTTCCACGCCCGGCTTTCCGTACCGCTGTTGACGATTGGTTCCAGAATCTTCCATGTAACAAAATAATCAAACAGGTACAGAAGTACAACACCGATCAGAATAAAGACTGAATGTGTCCATCCGTACAGTGTTCCGATCCGTTCCGGGAAGAAAAACATTTCCAGACTTTTTGCCATAACCGCAACAAACGATGCGTTGGAATATTCCATCAGCAGTACAGTCATGTATTTGCCCGGCTGAACATCCAGCCCCCAGTACATCAGACCGACGGCCGCAATGACACTGACTACAGGCACCAGCCAGGCAGGAAATCCGTTTACCAGGCCCACACCCATGATCAGAAATCCCATCGAAATAACAACCAGCGACGAATAGGACAGGATCCTGGAATGCCGCAGCCTCTTCCGAAATGGAAAAAACACTAGCGGAACATAGGCAATATAGTCCACAAGGGAATAAAAAATCAGTTCTCGTATTGTATCAGCACTCATATTCAGCCTCTTTACGATCAGTAATACAGTCTCTTGCTTTCCCCGATTATAACATGCTTCCCTTAATCTGGAACTCACTTTCTTATTTCAGACCAATCTTGCTTACTGATTTCCTTGGTCTAGTCTCCGCTTTTCCGTCTCAGACCAATCCTGCTTCCTGATTCCCTT